>JALYMR010000031.1 GCA_030773615.1 Actinomycetota bacterium | reverse complement strand
ACGGAGCCGGTCCTGGACGCGCGGGAGATCGGACGCATCCTCAACGCCAGGCCCTTGCCGGTGCCGGCGCAACTGGCTCGCGCCGGCGCGGGGCTCTCGTGGGCGCTGCGCCTGCAACCGGTCCCGCCAGGGTGGCTCGACCTCGCGCGCAACGTGCCAATAATGGACACTACCAAGGCGCGAACGGAGCTCGGCTGGGCGCCGCGCTACTCCGCCGACGAGGCACTTCTGGACCTGCTCGAGGGTCTAAGGACCCGGGCCGGCCTCGACACGCCGCCGCTCTCGCCTGCTACGAGCGGGCCTTTCCGCATCCGCGAGATACTAACCGGGGTAGGGGGGAGGGAGCCGTGAAGGCCGTAGTCTGGCACGGCAAGGAAGACGTCAGGGTGGACAACGTCCCGGACCCGATCATCCAGGAGTCCACGGACGCCGTGATCCGGGTAACCTCGACCGCGATCTGCGGCTCGGACCTCCACCTCTACGAGATCCTCGGCCCGTTCATCGACGAGGGCGACGTCCTCGGCCACGAGCCCATGGGCATCGTCGAGGAGGTCGGACCGGAGGTCACCCACATCAGGCCGGGCGACCGGGTCGTCATGCCCTTCAACATCTCCTGCGGGCACTGCTTCATGTGCGACCAGACCCTGTTCGCCCACTGCGAGACCACGCAGAACCGTGAGTGGGGCACGGGCGCCGCGTTCTTCGGCTACACGAAGCTCTACGGCCAGGTGCCGGGCGGGCAGGCCGAGTTCCTGCGCGTGCCCCAGGCGCACTTCGGGCCGATCAAGGTCCCGGAGGGGCCGGCGGACGAGCGCTTCCTCTACCTCTCCGACGTCCTGCCCACCTCGTGGCAGGCGGTGAAGTGGGCGGGCGTGCCGGAGGACGCGGAGTCCGTCGCGGTGTTCGGCCTGGGCCCGATCGGGCAGATGAGCTCGCGGATCGCCCAGCACCTCGGCGCGCGGGTCATCGCCGTGGACTCGGTGCCCGAGCGCCTGGCCATGGCCCAGCGGTGGGGGATCGAGACCGTCGACCTCGGCGCCGTGGAGGACGTGCCGGCGGCGATCCGCGAGATGACCGACGGTCGCGGCCCCGCCGCCGTCATCGACGCGGTCGGAATGGAGGCCCACGGCTCCGGCGGGGCGCGGGTGGCGCAGGTCGCGCAGACGGCGGCCGGGCTCCTGCCCGACGCGCTCGCCCGGCGGGTGATCGAGACCACGGGGGTCGATCGCCTCACGGCGCTGAACATGTCCATCGAGACGGTCCGCCGGGGCGGGATCCTCTCCATCAGCGGCGTCTACGGCGGGACCGCCGACCCCCTGAACATGCTCCAGCTCTTCGACAAGGGCATCGCCGTCCGCATGGGCCAGGCGCACGTCAAGCGCTGGATCGACGAGATCATGCCCCTGGTCACCGGCGACGGCGACCCGCTGGGCACGGAGGACCTGGCCACCCACAAGCTTCCCCTCGAGCAGGCGCCGCACGGCTACGAGATCTTCCAGAAGAAGCGCGACGGCGCGATCAAGGTCGTGCTGAAGCCCTGAGGGCTCGGCGCTCCCGCTCATCGCGGCGTCGCTCCGGCCCGCCACGGCCATGTCCCGCCGGAGGCGGGGGAGCGCCTACACGGCGAGGTTGAGCGGCGGGATCGCGCTCTGGGACGCGGCGGGCGCCGCGCCCGGGGCGTAGCCCGGGAACCCGTGGGGGTCGGGCCCGGGGGGCGCGGGCGCCGCGAACCCCCCGCCCGCCACGCCCGCGAGCTCGAGCAGGGCCGCGTCGGCCACGGGCGCTGACGAGGGGTCGTCCACGGACTGGCGCAGGAAGGCCTCGATGGGGTCGTGCATCGCGATGGCCCGGTCCGTGCGCGGGTCCGTGCCCGGCTGGTAGGCGCCGATGGCGATGAGGTCGCGCTTGTCGTGGAACGCGGCCATGAGCGCCCGCACCTCCTGGCCGGCGGCGCGCAGCTCGGGCGACATGATCTCCCCGGTCAGGCGCGAGACGGACTGCAGCACGTCGACCGCGGGGTAGTGCCCGGCGTGCGCGAGCTCGCGGGTGAGGACGACGTGCCCGTCGAGGATGGAGCGCACGGCGTCGGCGACCGGCTCGTTCATGTCGTCGCCGTCGACGAGCACGGTGTACAGGCCGGTGATGGACCCGCGATCGCTCGTGCCCGAGCGCTCGAGCAGCCGGGGCAGCAGCGCGAACACGCTCGGCGTGTAGCCCCGGGTGGCGGGCGGCTCGCCGATGGCCAGCCCGACCTCGCGCTGGGCCATGGCGAAGCGGGTCACGGAGTCCATCATGAGCAGGACGTCGGCGCCTGCGTCGCGGAACGCCTCGGCGATCGTCGTCGCCGTGAGGGCGGCCTTCAGGCGCACGAGCGCGGGCTGGTCGGAGGTGGCAACGACCACCACGGAGCGCTCCAGGGCGTCGCCGAGGTCGCGCTCGATGAACTCGCGCACCTCGCGTCCGCGCTCGCCCACGAGGCAGATCACGTTCACGTCGGCCGAGCTCGAGCGGGCGATCATCCCGAGCAGGGAGGACTTGCCCACCCCCGAGCCGGCGAAGATGCCGAGCCGCTGGCCCACCCCGCAGGGCACCAGGGCGTCGAGCGAGCGCACGCCGAGCGACACGCGCCGCTCGATGCGCGGGCGCGAGAGGGGGTCGGGGGGCGCGGCCTGGGCGGCGCGGCGGGGTACGCCGTCGAGGCCGGCGCCCCGGTCCATGGGGCGGCCGAGGCCGTCGAGCACGCGGCCGAGGAGGTCGGGCCCGACGGGCACGTCGAGCTGACGCCCCGTGGCGGTCACGACGTTGCCGGGGCCGATGCCGGTCATCTCGCCGAGGGGCATGAGCAGCGTCCGGCCGGCGCGGAAGCCGACGACCTCGGCGGGCACGGCGGGGCGGTGGCGCCCGGTGGCGATGTCGCACACCTCGCCGACCTCGACCTCGAGGCCGCTCGCCTCCACGATGAGGCCGATTAGGTCGCTCACCCGGCCCCGATGGCGGTGCAGGTCGCTGCGCCCGACGGCGCCGGCGAGCTCGGCCAGGCGCGCGAGCGGGGCGGCGGCGAGGGCCTCAGCCGTCGGCGAGCTCACGACGCAGGATCTCGTTGGCGCGCTCGAGTTTCGTCTCGAGCGTCGCGTCGACCTCGCCCTCCCTCGTGCGCAGGACCGCGCCGCCCCGCGTCACCCGGCGCTCGGCCTGGACGTCGAGCGACTCGATCCCGCCCAGGCGGGCGATGAGCTCGCCCGAGGCGTCGCGCACGGCGTCGAGGTCGGCCGGGTTGACGAGCACGACGACGCGCTCGCGCGTGGCGAGGCGGCGCAGCGCGCCGCGCACGACGTCGACGACCCGCTCGGGCTGGGCCTCGACCGCGGCGCCGAGCGCCTGCTCGGCGATGCGCAGGGC
>JALYMR010000030.1 GCA_030773615.1 Actinomycetota bacterium | reverse complement strand
GAGGCGCAGGGGGTCGACGCCGCGGGCCCCAGCCCGTCCCTCGACGCGCCCGACCAGGCCCTGCTCGACCGCTACGTCGACGCCTTCCAGCGCTACGACATGGCCGCGCTGACCGCGGTCATCCACGAGGACGCCACCCAGTCCATGCCGCCCTTCGAGCTCTGGCTGCGGGGGCGCGAGGACATCCTGCGCTTCTGGGAGGGTCCGGGCGCGGGCTGCCGGAGCTCGCGGGTGCTCCCGGCCCGGGCGGCCAACGGCGCTCCCGCCTTCGCCCAGTACAAGCCGAGCCCGGGCGGCGACGGCTACGAGCCCTGGGCGCTGCAGGTCCTCGACGTCCGTGACGGCGCGATCGCGGGGTTCACCTTCTTCCTGGCGACGGACGCGATCTTCCCGCTGTTCGGGCTGCCTCAGCGGCTGCCCGCCTAGGCCGGTCCGGGATCACTCCGGCACGACGTCGCGCAGCCCCGCGAGGGCGAGCAGCTCGCGCAGCTCCGCGGACGGCCCTCGCAGCCGCACCTGGCAGCCGCGCCGCCGGGCGGCGAGCTGCAGGCGCGCGAGTGCGTCGAGGGCCACCGCGTCCGCGGCCACCCCGCGGACGTCGCACAGCACGACGTCGGCCCCGCCGTGGGTGAGGAGCGCGCAGACCGGGGCGCACAGACCGGGCAGGTCCTCGCGGGCGAGGGGCGGGCGGACCGCGAAGAGGAGCATCCGGGGCGCGGGGAGGGCCATGTCGGAGGGGCAGACCGGCCCGGGTGGGGCAACTCATCGGCACGGCGGGCAGCGGGCGCGCCGGCGCCGCGTCGCGAGCGGGCTAGCTTCCCCTGCGCCGTGCTCGCCTCCGTCGTCATCACGAACCACGACTACGTGCGCTACGTGGGGGCCGCGATCGACAGCGCGCTCGCGCAGACGCACGCGCCGGTCGAGGTCGTCGTCGTCGACGACGGCTCCACGGACGGCTCGCGGGAGGTCATCGCGGGCTACGGCGCCCGGGTGCGGGCGGTGCTCAAGCCCAACGGCGGCCACGAGTCGGCGATCAACGCGGGGTTCGCCGCCAGCCGGGGGGAGATCGTCGCCTTCCTCGACGCCGACGACCTCCTCGACCCGGGCGCGCTCGCCGCCGTCGTGAGCGAGTTCCGCCGCGAGCCGTTCGCCAAGGCGCACTGGCCGCTGCGCGAGATCGACGAGCACGGGCACGACCACGGCGGCATCGACCCGCCCGCGCCGCTCGACGAGGGCGACCTGCTGCCCCGGGCGGCCGAGCGCGGGCCCGGCTTCTACGTCACCCCGCCCATGTCGGGCAACGCCTTCGCGAGGGACGCCCTCGAGCGGATCCTGCCCATGCCCGAGGACGAGCGGCTGTGCGCGGACGGCTTCCTGTACGACCTCGCCCCGCTCTTCGGCCGCGTCGCCCGGCTCGACGCGCCCCTGGGCGCGGTGCGCAAGCACGCGAGCGGCTTCTTCGGCAAGGGGTTCGAGGAGCGCCTGCCCCGCACCGTCCGCACCCACGAGCGCCTCATCGAGGCCATGGCCGAGCGCTGCCGGGAGCTCGGGATGGAGCCCGACCCCGCGCACTGGCGCGAGCGCTCCTGGCCCCTGCGCCAGCAGCGCGCGCTGCGCGAGCTCGACGCGACGGTGCCCCTCGGCAGCCCGTTCGCCTACGTCGACGATGGCCGCTGGGGCCTGCAGCCCACGGCGCGCCGGCCCGCCCTGCCCCTGGCCCCCGCCGAGGAGGAGGCGTCCCTCGCCGAGCTCGAGCGCCTGCGCGAGCGGGGCGCGCGCTTCGCCGTCGTGCCCTGGTCCACGTTCCCCTGGCTGCACCGCGCCCGCCGCTTCGAGCGCGGGCTGCGCGGATCGGGCGCGGTCGTGGTGGACAACGACCGGCTGCTCGTCGTCGCCCTCGACGGCGGCCCAGTCCCCCCCGCCCGGGGGGACGACGGCGACGCGGGGCGCAGCTAGGGTTCCCGCGCCATGCCCGTCCGGACCCGCCGCACGAAGATCGTCGCCACCATCGGCCCCGCCTGCCGGGACCCGGAGACCCTGCGGCAGATGATCGACGAGGGCATGGACGTGGCCCGCCTGAACTTCTCGCACGGGACCGCCGAGGAGCACGCGGCGACGGTGGGGCTCATCCGCGACGCGGCGAACGCGGCGGGGCGGCCCATCGCCATCCTCCAGGACCTCCCCGGGCCCAAGCTGCGCATCGGGCGCGTGCAGGGCGACCGGGTGGAGCTTGAGACGGGCTCCGAGATCACCTTCGAGTGCGGGACGACCGACGGCGAGGGCACGCAGCGGCGGATGACCGTGGCCATCCCCGCCCTGGCCCAGGCCGTGCACCCGGGCGAGGTCATGTACCTCGCCGACGGCGCGGTGCGCCTGCGCGTCACCGCCACCCGCCCCGCGGAGTGCGAGGTGGACACGCGGGTCGAGTTCGGCGGCGTCGTCGTCTCCCGCCAGGGGCTCAACGTGCCCGGTGAGGCCGAGGTGCTCCCCGCCGTCGCCGCGGAGGACCTCACGATGCTCGAGGCCGGCGAGCGCATGGGGGTCGACCTCATCGGGCTCTCCTTCGTGCGCCGGGCCTCCGACGTCACCGACGTGCGCGAGCACACCCGCCTGCCCCTGGTGGCCAAGATGGAGAAGCCGCAGGCCATCGACCGCATGCGGGAGATCGTCGAGGCCTCGGACTGCATCATGGTCGCCCGCGGCGACCTGGGGATCGAGCTGCCCATCGAGGAGGTGCCGGTCGTCCAGAAGAAGCTCCTGCGCCTGTGCGGCTCACGCGCGCGGCCGTCGATCACCGCGACGCAGATGCTCGACTCCATGGTCGTCTCCTCCCGCCCGACCCGGGCCGAGGTGGCCGACGTGGCCAACGCGATCCTCGACGGCAGCGACGCGGTCATGCTCTCCCAGGAGACGGCGATCGGCGCCCACCCCGTCGCCGCGGTGAGCATGATGGCCGCCATCGCGCGCACCACGGAGCGCGAGCTGCCCTCGGAGCACTGGAACGCGTTCCGCGTCGTGCGCGACGGGCGCGACCCCGCCTACACCATGGCCCACTCAGCCTGCATCGCCGCCCGCGAGCTCGAGCTCGACGCCCTCGTCGTGCCCACCCTCTCCGGCCGCTCGGCCCGGCTCGTCTCCGCCCACCGGCCCACCGTGCCGATCTACGCCCTCTCGCCCGGCAAGGAGACGGTCCGCCGCTGCGGGCTCATGTGGGGCGTCCAGGCCGCGCCGATGCGGCGGGTGGAGGTCACGGAGCAGCTCATCGCCGAGGCGGCCCGGCGCGTGGTGGAGCTCGGCTGGTGCCAGCCGGGCCAGCGCGTGGGCATGACCGCCGGGCTGCCCAGCGGCCGCCCGGGCACGACCTCGCTGTTCCAGGTGCAGCAGCTCTAAGGGCCCGTCAAGCGCGGCCGTGGCGGTGACCCCCATGCGCTGCATGAAGCTCCTCGCCCCCCTCACCCTCCTGCTCCTCCTCGGCCTGGTCACGGGCGCCGGCGCGGTCTACCGCGATGGCGGGTTCGGGCAGGACCGGGTGCGGGGCGCAGCCGGCCCCGACACGCTGCTCGGGGGCTCGGGCGACGACGTCCTTCTCGGGCGGGGCGGGCCCGACCGGCTCGACGGCGGGACGGGCGACGACCGCCTGCTCGGCGGGTCGGGCGGCGACCACCTCGACGGGCTCGACGGCGACGACGTGCTCGTGGGTGGGGCCGGCGACGACCGCCTCGTGGAGACGCGCTTCGGCCGCGACCGCATCTTCGGCGGCGCGGGCGACGACCTCATCAAGTCGGGGCGGGCGGTGGACCGGGTGTGGGCCGGCCCCGGCGACGACGTGGTCTACGGCGGGCCGGCGCCCGACCGCATCGACTGCGGCGCGGGCCGCGACGTCGCCTACCTCAACCTGCGCAGCGAGCGCGCGTTCCTCGCGGGCTGCGAGGAGGTGCGCGAGGAGGAGGACATCCCCCTGCGGCGCTGTGCCCAGGGCGGCACGCCGGCGTCGGAGACCGTGCTCGGCGGCGCCGGCGACGACCTCTGCGAGGGCCACGGCGGCGACGACGACGTGGAGGGCGCGGGCGGCAACGACCGCCTCGTGGGCGGCGAGGGCAACGACCGCATCTTCGGCCGCTTCGGGGCCGACGTGCTCGAGGGCGGCCCCGGCAACGACGAGCTCGAGGGCGGGCGCGACGGCGACCAGCTCGCCGGCCACGAGGGCGACGACCAGCTCAACGGCGGCTTCGGGGCCGACGCGCTGACCGGGGGCGACGGCGACGACCGGCT
>JALYMR010000029.1 GCA_030773615.1 Actinomycetota bacterium | reverse complement strand
GCGGTCGCCGATCCGCCCGACGGCCCCCGGGGCGCTGGGCTCGTCGCCGCCGGGGGGTTCGCCTTCGCCGACGAGGGCGGGACGGCGCGGGCGTGGGCGGGCTTCCCGCCCGCCTCGCTGCACGTGCCCGAGGTCGCGCTGGCCCGCCGGGGCGACGACGTCCGCCTGACCCTGGGCGCGCTCGCCACCGCCGACGACACGGCCGACGGGCTGCTCGCGCGCCTCGAGCGCCGGCTCGCCGAGCTGCACGCCGCGCCGCTCGCCCTGCTCGACCCCGCGCCCGTCGGGCGCTACGACGTCGCGGGCTCCATGCCCCCCGAGCACTACGAGGGAGCGGTGGCCCGCGGCGTGGAGCGCATCCGGGCCGGCGCCCTCGAGAAGATCGTGCTCGCGCGCGAGGTCCAGGTCCACGCGCCGCGCCCGCACGACGCTGCCGCGGTCTTCGGCGCGCTGCGCGAGGGGTTCCCGAGCTGCTCCGTGGTCTGCGCGGGGCGGGGCGCGAGCGCCTTCGTCGCCGCGAGCCCGGAGCTGCTCATCCGCCGGGAGGGCCTGCGGGCGAGCACGATCGCGCTGGCAGGGTCGACGCGGCGCAGCGCCGACCCCGCGGTCGACGCCCACCTCGGCGAGCGCCTCCTGCGCTCGGAGAAGGACCGCGAGGAGCACGCGATCGTCGTGCGCCGCATCGAGCGCGCCCTGCGCCCGCACAGCCTGTGGGTGACCGCGGCGCGCGAGCCCGTCGCGATCAAGGTGGCCAACGTCCAGCACCTGGCCACGCCCATCCGCGCCCAGCTCGCCGCGCGCGTCCCCGCCGTGCGCCTGGCCGGGCTGCTGCACCCGACCCCGGCGGTGGGCGCCGAGCCGCCCACCGGGGTGCCCCTGATCCCCGCGCTCGAGGGGCTCGACCGCGGGTGGTACGCCGGCCCCGTGGGCTGGACGGACCTGGCCGAGGACGGGGAGCTCTGCGTCGCCCTGCGCTGCGCCCTGCTCACGGGCGAGGTCGCCCGGCTCTACGCGGGCGTGGGCGTCGTGCGCGACTCCGACGCGGCGGCCGAGCTCGCCGAGACGGAGGTCAAGCTGGGCGCGCTGCTGCCCCTGCTGGCGGGCTGACGGAGGGTCCGGGAACGGGGCTTGGTCGACCGACTCGGGGGGCCGGGCACCGTCGCCGCGAGGGCTGGCGCCGATCGTCTCCTCGCCCTGACCGGGTTCGGCACCCTTTCGCCAGTGGGCCACCCCCTCGCCGCCTCGCCTTGTCCCTCGGGCCGATGCCCTCGCCCGGCGCCCGCGGCAGCCTGCGACCATGCCGACGCCCCCGCCGGTCCCCCGCCGTCTCGCGCTCGTGCGCGTCGCCCAGGCCTCGCGCGACGACCCGTCGCCCGTCCGCCGCTACCACCTCGTCCGCCTCGCCGGCCCGCCGTCGGCCCCGGCACAGCCCCGGCGCCTGCCCGCGGCGAGGGCCGCTCGGCGTGTCGGCGGGTGACCGTCGACGGACGGTGTCCGGGCGCGGCGGCGAGCGGGAACCATCCCGTCGACGACGACAGGAGGCGACCGTGGACGAGCGCAGCGAGCCGGCCGACCCGACCGAGGGCGGCACGGGCGAGAACGAGGGGTGGACGTCGGGCGACGAGCAGCGCGGCGGCCGCGCCCAGGACGAGCCGGTCCCGATGGGCGGCGGCGCGATGGGCGGGCGCGCCGACCCGTTCGCCGACGCCGTGGAGCCCCAGGACTCGGGGGGAGGGGGTACGAGCCCGCTGCCCACGAGCGACGAGGGGCTGCGCGAGGAGGACATCCCCGAGCCGTAGGCTCGGCACTGGCGCGGCCCTTCAGCCCGGGCGGGCGCGGCCGATGACGGGGCCGTGCTCCTCCTGCACGTCGGCGCCCTCCTCCTGCTCGCCGCTGTGGCGGTGGCCGAGGGCGGGCCGCAGCTCGCCGCCGCGGGGACGGTGCTCGTCGCCGGCGGCGCCGCCCTGCGCCGCCGCGAGCTGCTCGCCCGCCTCGAGGCGTGGAGGGAGCGGCGGACGACCTGCTAGTGGTGCTGGGGTGACCATCCGCCGCGAGGACCTGCGCAACGTCGCGATCATCGCCCACGTCGACCACGGCAAGACGACGCTGGTCGACGCGATGCTGCGCCAGACGGGCACGTTCCGCGTCGGCCAGGAGGTCGACGACCGGGTTCTCGACTCCATGGACCTCGAGCGCGAGCGGGGCATCACGATCCTGGCCAAGAACACGGCCGTCCGCTACGGGCAGACGAAGCTCAACATCGTCGACACGCCGGGCCACGCCGACTTCGGCGGCGAGGTCGAGCGGGGGCTGACCATGGTCGACGGCGTGCTCCTGCTCGTCGACGCGAGCGAGGGGCCGCTGCCCCAGACGCGCTTCGTGCTGCGCAAGGCGCTCGAGGCGCGGCTGCCCATCGTGCTCGTGGTCAACAAGGTCGACCGGCCCGACGCGCGGGTGGACGAGGTCGTCCACGAGGTGGAGGAGCTCTTCCTCGACCTCGAGGCCGACGAGGACCAGATCGACTTCCCCGTCGTCTTCTGCAACGCGAAGGCGGGTCGCGCCTCGCTGACCCCCGGCGAGGCGGGCGAGGACCTGCGCCCGCTGTTCGACCTCCTCCTGGCCACGGTGCCCGCGCCCGCCCACGACCCCGAGCACCCCCTCCAGGCCCAGGTCACGAACCTCGACGCCTCGCCCTACCTCGGGCGCCTGGCCATCTGCCGCGTCCACCACGGCACGATCCGCCGCGGTCAGGCCGTGGCCTGGTGCCGGGCCGACGGCACGATCACCGCGGCGAAGGTCGCCGAGCTCCACGTCACCGAGGGGCTCGAGCGCAGCAGCGCCGCGCAGGCCGGTCCCGGCGAGCTCGTCGCCGTGGCGGGGCTCGCCGAGGTCACCATCGGCGAGACGCTCGCCGATCTCCAGGACCCGCGGCCGCTGCCCGTCATCACGGTCGACGAGCCCAGCCTGAGCGTCGTCGTCGGCGTGAACACCGCGCCCCTGTCCGGCCGCGACGGGACGAAGCTCACCGCCCGCCTGCTCAAGGGCCGCCTCGACGCGGAGCTCGTCGGCAACGTCGCCCTGCGCGTGCGCGACACGGAGCGCCCCGACGCCTGGGAGGTCCAGGGGCGGGGCGAGCTCCAGCTCGCGGTGCTCGTGGAGACGCTGCGCCGCGAGGGCTTCGAGCTCACCGTCGGCCAGCCGCAGGTCGTCACCCGCGAGGTCGACGGCCGCCGGCACGAGCCCGTGGAGCGCGTCACCGTCGACGTCCCCGAGGGCCACGTCGGCGTCGTCACCCAGCTTCTCGCGCTGCGCAAGGGGCGCATGGAGGAGATGGTCAACCACGGCACGGGCTGGGTGCGGATGGACTACCGCGTGCCCGCCCGCGGCCTCATCGGCTTCCGCACGGAGTTCCTCACCGAGACGCGGGGCACGGGCGTGCTGCACCACGTCTTCCACGACTGGGAGCCCTGGTTCGGCGAGCTGCGGACACGCTCGACCGGATCGCTCGTGGCCGATCGTTCGGGCGCCGTCACGAGCTACGCCTGCTTTCAGCTCCAGGACCGCGGCACCCTGTTCGTCGAGCCGGGCGACGAGGTCTACGAGGGCATGGTCATCGGCGAGCACGTCCGCGCGGAGGACCTCGACGTCAACGCGGTGCGTCCTCGCAAGCTGACGAACGTGCGCTCCTCCACGGCCGAGGAGCTCGAGCGACTCGTCCCCAAGCGCGCGCTGACCCTCGACGCTGCGCTCGAGTTCCTGCGCGAGGACGAGGCGGTCGAGGTCACGCCCAGCGCGGTGCGCCTGCGCAAGGTCGTGCTCGACGCCACCGGCCGCCAGAAGCTCGCCCGCCGGGGCGCTCGTCAGGGTGTGGACGGCGATGCCCAGGTGCGTCACGGCGCAGCCGATGAAGAAGCAGCCCGCTCCGAGCTGGCCCGCGCGAATGAGCCCGCTCGGGTTGTTCACGAGCCGCGAGAGCCGGGGCACGACGTAGAGGCCGATGACGAAATACTGGAGGGCCACGCCCAGCGCGAGGCCGGCGGTGAGGATCGGGAGCGCGGTCATGCGCGCGCATCGGCCCGTTCTCCTGCGGGCTTGAGCGCTCGTGTGGCGCCGTGGCCCGGCGCTGGTATCGGCCTGGTATCACGGCGCCCCATCCCACTTGTAGTCGGTTTCAGCTAACTCTGCTACCCCGCTGCAAATCGCGCTTTTTGCCTGCAAACTGGCAGGTTCTTCGGAATCTCGGACTTCTTCGCCGCGATGAACCGGACCACGCTCACCGCGTCTCGCCTGCGAAGAAGACCGTGGCCTGCTTGAGGATCTCGCGCTCCTGCTCGAGGCGGCGCACACGCTTCTTCAGCTCGCGCAGCTCGGCGCGCTCGTCGCTGGTCAAACCGTCGTGGCGCTCACCGAGTCGAGCTGGTCCTGACGAAGCCATGTCCGCAGCGACGCTGCGAGCAGCCCAGGCTCTGCGCGACGTCGGGGAACGAGCGGCCCTCGCGACGAACAAGCGCGACCGCCTCGCGTCAGCCCGTCGCCGGCCGAGAACCAACCGGACCCGCCGGACGCCACCGGGCCCGACGGCCGCGGCGACGATGAGTTCCGCCGCGAGGCGGTCGCGCTTGTTCGTCGCGAGGGCCGCTCGATCCCCGACGTCGCGCAGAGCCTGGGCTGCTCGCAGCGTCGCTGCGGACATGGCTCCGTCAGGACCAGCTCGACCTCGGTGAGCGCCACGACGGTTTGACCAGCGACGAGCGCGCCGAGCTGCGCGAGCTGAAGAAGCGGGTGCGCCGCCTCGAGCAGGAGCGCGAGATCCTCAAGCAGGCCACGGTCTTCTTTGCAGGCGAGACGCGGTGAGCGTGTTTCGGTTCATCGCGGCGAAGAAGGCCGAGTTCCCCGTCTCGCTGCTCTGCTCGACGCTCGGGGTGTCGACCGCCGGCTTGTACGCATGGTGGACCCGGCCGCGGGCGCTCGACGACGCCCAGCGGACCGCGCACAGCGCGCGCATCCACGAGCGCACCAAGCGCTGTTACGGGGCGCCGCGCGTGCATGCCCAGCTGCGCCCTGAGGGCGTGCGGGTCGGCCGAAAGCGCGTTGAGCGGCTGATGCAGACCGCCGGGCTAAAGCGGGCGGATCCGCCGCAAGCGCGGCCGGACCACCGTGCTACCAACGCCGCTGAGTCTCACAGTGGTGCTTGGAGCCCGGGCGGCCACGGTCAACCGGCGACGGCCCGGTCAAGGCCCCTTGAAGAGCGCGGATGTGGCTGCCGGTCGACCACCGACGCCGACCAGTCGATCGCGCCGGCGCCGTTGAGCCGGTCAAGCAGCGCGCCGTGCAGGCGCTCCCAGACGCCGGCCCGCTGCCAGTCACGCAGGCGCCGCCACGCGGTGGTGCCT
>JALYMR010000028.1 GCA_030773615.1 Actinomycetota bacterium | reverse complement strand
GCGCTGCCGTTGCTCGGGCTCCCGTCGGTGCCCTTCTCTGTGGAGACGCTCGGGATCATCCTGCCGTACTCGCTCGCGCTTGCCGCGGTGGGCCTGCTGGAGTCGCTGATGACCGCGCGGCTGGTCGACGACATCACCGAGACGCCCTCGGACAAGGACCGCGAGGCCCGCGGTCAGGGGATCGCAAACATGGTCACCGGATTCTTCGGAGGCATGCCGGGGTGCGCGATGATCGGCCAGACCATGATCAACGTGCGGGTCAGCGGCGCCCGCACCCGGATGTCGACGTTCGCCTCGGGCGCGTTCCTGCTGCTCTTGGTCGTCGCGCTCGGCGACCTGGTTGCGGTCATCCCCATGGCCGCCCTGGTCGCCGTGATGATCCTCGTGTCCGTTTCGACGTTCGACTGGCACTCGATCGCGCCCCAGACGCTCAAGCGCATGCCCACATCGGAGACCGTCGTCATGGGCGTCACCGTCGTCGGCACGGTCGCCACGGACAACCTGGCGATCGGTGTCGGCGCCGGAGTGCTGACCGCGATGGCCGCGTTCGCGCGCAAGGTCGCGCATCTGGTCCAGGTCGAGCGGGTGGTCGACCCGGACGGCCGCGCCGTGTTCTACTCCGTCAAGGGCGAGCTGTTCTTCGCATCCGATCAAGAGCTCGTCGACTCCTTCGACTACGTCAATGATCCCGAGCGCGTCCTGATCGACTTCTCCCACGCTCATGTCTGGGATGCCTCGGCGGTCGCGGCGCTCGACGCGATCGAGCAGCACTACGCGCGCTACGGCCGCGCGGTCGAGATCAGTGGCCTGAACCAGCCCAGCGCCGACCTCCACCAGACGCTCTCAGGCCAAATGGCGGCCGTGCACTGATGAGCGCCCACACCAACGAGGGGACGCTGCACATCGGCGAGGTCGCCGAACGCGTCGGCCTCTCCCTGCGCACCGTGCGCTACTACGAGGAGCAGGGGCTCTTCGAGCCGGCGGGCCGCACCGACGGCGGCTTCCGGCTCTACACCGACCGCGAGGTCGACCGCCTGCTGCTCATCAAGCAGATGAAGCCGCTTGGCTTCACCGTTCAGCAGATGAGCGAGCTGCTCACCGCGCACGACACCCTCAACAGCGACGACGCAGAGGCGCGTGAGGCTGCCGATCGTCGGATCGCGGAGTTCGCCGAGCAGGCCGTCGCCCGGTGCGAGGAGCTGCGCGATCAGCTCGCGCGAGCTGAGGAGTTCGCCCGACAGCTCGCCGCCCACGCACCCGGAGTGCGGCGATGAGCGCTCAGCCGCTCGTCACCATCTTCGCGCCCTACGGCGCCGGAGGCAGCCGCGTCGGGCCGCTGCTCGCCGAGCAGCTCGAAGTGCCGTTCGCCGAGCGCATCATGCGCCGGCCCGTGGCCGACCGCGTCGCCGGCCCGCTCGCCCAGGCACGCCAAGAGCGCCAGCCCGTCGGACGTTCGCTTGGACGGATGCTGCGACAGATCGCTAAGGAGCACCCGCCGGCGCCGATCACCGAGCGCGCGGAGCAGATCGCCGATGACGAGTACCGCCGCGCGCACGAGCAGGAGCTGCGCGGCTTCGTCGACGAGGGCGCCGTCATCCTTGGCCGGGCCGCCGCCGTGGTCTTGCGCGACGTCTCACACGCCGTGCACGTCCGCTTGTCGGGCCCGGCGGAGCTGCGCGTGCAGCAGGCGATGAAGATTGAGGACGTCGACCACGTCACTGCCCGCTGGCGGCAGGTCACCGAAGACCTCGCGCGCGACGCGTACGTCCGTCACTTCTACGGACTCGACCCTGAAGACGCCGCGCTCTACCACCTGACCATCGACTCGACGAGGCTTTCGCTGGAAGCCTGCGTCGCGAGCATCGCAGCCGCCGCCCGCTCGGTCACCTGAGCGGCGACAGCCAGCGCCTCCTCAGTCAAGCGCGACTCGCGCGCTATCGCTTGGCATGGAGGCTGTTGCACAAATCTCCGTCCGGGGCGCTCAAGACGATTTCGGGGTGTCGCAGAACTTCCTTGGTTGTGACCGTGAGCAGGAGTTGTTGTTGCCGCCGAGCCTGCGCGAGTGGCTGCCCGAGGAGCACCTCGCGGGGTTTGTCATCGACGCCGTCGCCCAGCTGGATCTGGCGTTCTTCGCCGCCTACCGCGCGGATGGGCACGGGCGGGCGGCGCACGATCCGGCGATGATGGTGGCGCTGCTGCTCTATGCCTACGCGCTCTGGGAGCGTTCGTCGCGGCGGATCGAGCGCCGCTGCGTGGAGGACGTCGCCACGCGCGTGATCTGCGCCAACCAGGCGCCCGATCACACCACGATCGCGCGTTTTCGCCAGCGCCACGAGACCGCCTGGCCGGGCTGTTCGGCGACGTGCTCGCACTCTGCGCCGAGGCCGGCCTGGTGAACGTGGGGACGATCGTAGAGTCCCACTCGACCTTGGAGTCCCAGGCGCGTGAGGGGGTGGCCGGGGTCAAGGCCCCGGGGCCCGGTTGGGTGCGCACGAACTGGCGGTCCGCTTGGCCACGACGCGCGTGGAGATCGGGACGGCGGGAGAGCGGTGCGGGGGGGGAACATCGCGCCCGGGCCGCTCAGCGCGACTGCGTGGTGCCACCGTCCGCCACGGAACTGCCGCACCGGACGCTCTCCGGTGCTGCCTCGTGTTGGGAGCGTGGTGGGCCGAGATCAGGGCTCAGCAGCGCCT
>JALYMR010000027.1 GCA_030773615.1 Actinomycetota bacterium | reverse complement strand
CCGCGGCCCTTGACGGCTGGCTGTGGACCTACAACCATCGCCGCCCCCACGGCGCCCTCAGCCACAAGCCGCCCGCAGCTCGGCTCCACGAGCTGAACAACCTGGCTGGGTCCTACACCTAGCCGCGATCGGCGCCCTCGCGCTCACGGGGTCGCCACGCGGAGCTCGGCCGTCTCGGCGCCGCGGAACGGGGCGAGGCGCGCGGCCTCGGCCGCGAGCCTCTCCTGCACCGACGGCGTGAGGTCCCCGAGCGACGCGACGGTGACGATCAGCTTCGTGGCCTTCCGCGCCGCGCGCCACAGCCCGCGGACCTCTCCGGCGACGAGGGCGGTCCCGGGGCCGCCGATCGCGGTCCAGATCCGCTTGCGCACGGCGGGGTCGGGGACGAGCAGCTCGCGGTCGCGCCCGGCGTGCAGCGGATCGAGGTTGGCCAGCAGCCGCACCCCCTCGGGCTCCGAGGCGCCGGCGAGCACGGGCTCGTTCTCGGCGAGCGCCCATGCCCTCGCGCCGTCGAGGTCGACCGGGACGAGCGGCCCGGCCCGGTGCCACAGCGAGGTGGCGTGCGAGGTGGCCAGCCCGGCCCAGTCGGCCAGGAGCCTGGGTCGCGCTGGCGCGTAGGCCCGCAGGAAGCGGCGCGCGAGCTCGGCGCCGGGGTCCTCCAGCGCCGGAGCGTGCGGCGGCAGGCCGAACACGGCGCTTCGTCCCTCCCGGCCCACGATCGCGAGCACGCCGCGGATCCCCGTCGCGCGCCACAGCGACGGGTGCACGTGATGGCTCCCGCAGCCCTTGCACCACCACAGCAGCTCCCCGGGCAGGCGCTCGCGCAGGGCCTGGTGGAAGTCGTCGCGCGGGCGCGGCCCGTCGCGCAGGCTGTCGTGGACGGCCTCGCTGACCCGGTCGAGCGCATCGAGCGCCGTGATCCCGTCGAGCGCCTTCCACGCGTTGCCCATCAGGACCCGCGCCGCCTCCTCGTCGGGCGGCTCGAGCCCGGCGGTGAACACGGCGAGGTCCTGCGGGGCGACGGCGAGCGGGGCGCCGCGGACGCTCGGGACGAGCACCAGGGCGTCGAGCGCCGCGGGGGCCACCTCGGCGCGCGCGGCGAGCGCGAGGGCGGCCGTGCCCGGCGGCGTGTCCTGGAGCCCCACGACCGCCGCCGCCCGTGCGCCGTCCGCGCCGAGGCGCTCGGCCAGGTGGTGCCGCGCGAGGCGGAACGCCAGGGCCTCCCGGCGCGTGAGCCGCACCGGGAGCTCCGTCACCGCGACCTCAGACCTCCTCGAGGGTGAAGGCGTCCTCGCCGACGTCCTGGAAGCGCGTGTAGGCCTTGACCACGGCGTCGGGCTCGTCCCACAGCCGCAGCTGGCCCTTGTGCATCCAGATCGCGTCGTCGCACAGCTCGCGGATCGAGCCCAGGGAGTGGGTGACGAGCAGGATCGTCCGCGCCTGCCCGCACAGCTCGCGCATCTTGTCGGCCGACTTGCGCCGGAAGCGCGCGTCGCCGGCCGACAGCGCCTCGTCGATGAGCAGGATGTCCGGGTCCATGTTCACCGCGACGGAGAAGGCCAGGCGCGCGTACATCCCCGAGGAGTAGGTGCGCATGGGCATGTCCATGAACTCCTCGAGCTCGGCGAAGGCGACGATGTCGTCGTACTTCGCGTGCAGCTGCTCGCGGGTCAGCCCCGCGGCCAGGCCGCCGAGGACGACGTTCTGGCGGCCGCTGAGCTCCCGGTTGAACCCCACGCCGAGGGCCAGGAGCGTGCTCACCCGTCCGTGCACCTCGACCCGGCCGCGGGTGGGGGGCAGGATCCCGGCGATCGTGCGCATGAGCGTCGACTTGCCGGCGCCGTTGGCCCCGACGACGCCGAGCACGGTCCCGTGCGGCACCTCGAACGAGACGTCGCGGACCGCCTCGATCTCGCGCACGGTCGGCTCGCGGCGCCCCAGGCGCACGACGGCGCTGCGCAGGGTCGGCGTGCGCTCGAGCGACGAGCGGTAGGTCACGCAGACGCGGTCGACGCGGACGGCGGGGCGCTCAGAGGCGGACAGCGAACTCACGCTCCCGGGAGACGAAGAACAGCGCCCCGCCCACGAAGAGCGCGAGCGCCCAGGCCAGTCCGAGGGCGAGCAGGGCGGCGTGAGGCGCCTCGCCGCGGTTGAGCACGTCGCTCCAGGCCTCGAGCAGCGGACCGAGCGGGTTGAGGACGAGGAGGGCTCGGTAGCGCTCGGGGACCTCGTCGGCGAAGTAGAGGACGGGCGAGACGTAGAGCCAGACGCGCAGGACGTAGGGCAGGAAGCTCGCGAGGTCGCGGAAGTAGACCTGGGCGGCGGCCACGAGCATGGAGAGCCCCGCGGCGAACACGACGAGCAGCGCGACGATGGGCAGCACCCAGAGCAGGTGCGGGCCCACGGGCAGCCCGACGGCCAGGTGCACGGGCACGTACACGGCGAAGGTGGGCAGGAAGCGCAGGAACGCCGTGAGCACGGAGGAGAGGGGCAGCAGCGTGCGCGGGAAGGCGCTGTTGAGGATGAGCCGCCCGCCCGAGACGACGGACTTGGCGCCCTGGGTCACCGCGTTGTGGACGAAGTAGAAGGCGAACAGCCCGGCCATGAGGTGCGCGAAGAAGCCCGAGCCGCGCGACCCCGAGCGCAGGATGTCGACGAGCACGAAGTAGACGAGCGCGAGCAGGACCGGGTTGATGACGAGCCAGAGCTGCCCGAACACCGTCTTGTAGTGCTGGGCGCGCAGGTTCGTGCGCGAGAGCTCGAGCGCGAACTGGCGCCGGCGCCAGAGCTCGCGGGCGTACGAGCGAAGCGGGGGCAGCCCGACCCGGTGGGGCTGGTAGACGTGCACCTCGGAGGTGAACTCGTCCTCCCGGCCACGCGGGTCGAGGGCCTGGCCTTGGGGCGCGGCGGGGGTCTCGGTGCTCATGTCGGTGGTCATCAGATGACGGGGGGGCGGCCGGCGAGGACCATGCGCCACAGGGTCCCGGGGCGCAGCGGGCGCCGGGCCCCGCACGGCTGGCGAAGCCCGTCACGGTAGCCCCGCGCCACCGCGCGCAGGTCGCGCGGCGAGCGCAGGCGGGCCGCCGTGAGGCCGAGCCACACGGTGACATACGCGGCGGCCAGAGGAAGGGGCAGGTGGCGGCGGGCGAGCCAGACGCGGTTGCGCGCCCCGAGGTAGCGCGAGTAGGCGTAGCGCCCGGGGACGTGGGGGGGGTGCAGGGCGACGAGGTCACCCGCGTAGCGCACGCGCAGGCCAGCGTCGAGGACCCGCCAGGCGAGGTCGATGCCCTCGTGCGCGTAGAAGAAGGCGTCCGGCCAGCCGCCGACCCGGGTGAGGACCGCCCGCGGCAGGGCCACCGCCCCCTCCCACACCGCGGTGACGTCGCTCGAGCGCGCGCGGTCGCCGACGCGCAGGCGCCCGACCCAGTCGCGCGGCTCGGACCCGGGGGGATCGGCCGCCACGCGCAGCTGCACGAGCCCCAGCCGCGGATCGGCGGCGAAGCGCCGCGCGAGGCGGGCCAGGGCGTCGTCCTGGGCGAGGCGGGCGTCGTCGTCGAGGAAGAAGAGCAGCTCGCCCCGGACGTGGGGGACGCCCGCGTTGCGACCCGCGGGGATGCCGACGTTCTCGGCCAGCGCGACGCTCCGCACGCCGGCGGGCAGCCCGGCGGGCTGCCACCCGTTGCCCACGACGACGACGTCGAGCTCCACGCCCCGCTGGGCGAGCAGGGAGGCGAGGGCGCGGCCCAGCTCGTCGGGCCGGCGCCCCTGGGTGAGCACCACGCAGCCGACCGCGGGGGCCGCGGCGGGGCTCACCGCAGCCGCTCGGAGGTGAGGATGGCCACGAGGTGGCCGGCCGCGGTGACCACGCCGATCACCACGAGGGCGACGACGAGCGCGCGCGTGCCGGCGAGCTCGGGGCCCACGAGGTCGGCGAGGGCGGCGAGGAGCGCGAGCAGGCTCGCCTCCACGGCGACGAAGGCGCGGAAGAAGGGCACGAAGCGCAGCGCCCGGCGCGCCCGGCGCAGGAGGGTGGGGCGGGGGGCGGCGACCGCCTCCGTGTCCTGCACGACGGGCTTGCCCTCGTAGGCGCGGGCGACGTGGACGAGGTTCGTCTCCAGGGCCACGAGGAGGACGAGCACGGCGACGAGCAGCCCGAGCGTCGTCCAGCCGCCGAGCGAGCCCCAGCCCCCGTCGGCCCGGATCCCGAGGCCGACGGGCAGGGCGGCGACGGTGAGGTAGTGGCCGATGCGGTCGAGGTAGACCCCGACCGGCGAGAACGCGCGCCGCCAGCGGGCGAGCTCGCCGTCGCAGCAGTCGAGCAGAAGCTGGACCTGCACGAGCGCGGCGGCGGCCACGGCGGCCAGCAGGCCCGGCAGGCTCAGGGCGAGCGCGGAAAGCAGGCCGCTCGCGATCATGAGCCAGGTCACCCCGTTGGGGGTCAGCGGCGTGCGCAGCAGCAGCCGGGTGACGTGCGGGGACACCCGGCGCATGTAGAGCCGCCCCGCCCAGTGCTCGCCGCTGTTGCGCGCGAAGATCGAGGGCGGCTGGGCGACCCGGCGGAGCTCAGCGACCGAAGGCGGCGACGTAGCCACGGACGTGCTCCCGCACAGCGCGCTCGTCGAGCGCGCGGTGCTCGAGGACGGTGTAGCGGCCGGGGCGGGTCGTCGGCGCGTGGAGGACGGCGAGGGTGAACTGCTCCTCGCTGAGCCCGAGGTCCGCCGGCGTCCGGGGCAGGTCGTGGCGGGTCAGGCAGGCGTGCAGCTGCGCGGCGAGCTCGTCGTCGCCGCGCAGGTAGGAGGCAAACAGGGCGCCCACGCCCGCGAGCTCGCCGTGGTTGCTCGTGCCCGGGTAGAGGTGGTCGACGGCGTGGAGGATCTCGTGGTCGCCGCCGCTGCAGGGTCGGCTCGACCCGGCGGTGGCCATGGCGAGCCCGGACAGCACGAGGGCCTCGGCCAGCGCGATGAGGAAGTCGTCGTCGTCGATGCCGTCCTCGCGGTGGAGCACCGCGGTGGCCGCGGTGCGCGCGAAGGTGACGGCAAGCCCGTCGACGACCTCGCCGCGCTCGCGCTCGGCCAGGCGCCAGTCGGCGATGGCCGACAGGTTGCTCACGACGTCGCCGATCCCCGAGCGGCGCATGCGGGGCGGACTGCGGCGCACGTAGTCGAGGTCGACCACGACGGCCAGGGGCATCTGCACGCCGTAGGAACCCTTGCGCCCGTCGTGCTCGAGGGAGGAGACGGGCGAGGCGATCCCGTCGTGGGCCAGGTTGGTGGCCACGGCCACGAGCGGCAGCCCGCTCACGCTCGCCGCGTGCTTGGCCACGTCGAGGGTGCGCCCGCCGCCGAT
>JALYMR010000026.1 GCA_030773615.1 Actinomycetota bacterium | reverse complement strand
CGGCGACGGCCTCGCGGACCGCGCGCAGGAGGTCGACGGCGGCACCCTCGCTCGAGGTGCCCCACAGCCCGACCTTCACGTAGCCCGCGCCCGAGCGGGCGGCGCCGGCAGCGGCGAGGGCGGCGGTCCCGGGCAGGCTCGGCATGTCGCCGAGGGCCACGCTGACGGGCACGCCGGCGGGCACGACCGCGCGGACGCGCGCGATCGTGGCCGGGGTCGGAGCGCCGAGCGAGCCCTCCGCCGGGTTCTTCACGTCCACGACGTGCGCGCCCCCAGCGACCGCGACCCGCGCCTCGGCCGCGTCGACGACGCTCACGAGGAGGCGCACGTGCGCTCCAGCCGGGCCCCGTGGTTGTCGAAGCTCACGACCTCGACGCGCGCATGCCCGGGCACCACGCCCTGCACCCGCGCGGCGAGCTCGGTCGCCTGCGTCTCGCTGCCCACCACGCCGTAGGCCGTCGGCCCCCAGGAGCTCTGGCCGGCGCCGGCGGCGCCGAAGGCCAGCAGGGCATCGACGACGGCGCCGGCCCGCGGGTGGAACGGACCGCCCTGCACGGCCTGGAAGCCCTCGCCCACCAGCCGCTGCACGCGCGTCAGGGCCGCGCCGAACTCGTCGACGTCGCCGTCGACCAGCGCCGGCAGCAGCGACGTCAGCACGAGGTGGGAGACGAGCGCCGCGTGCGTGGGGGTGGGGCGCAGACGGTGGAACGCCTCCTCCTCCGCGACGCCGGAGAGCCCCGGCTCGGACTCCGGGATGACGAGCACGCAGCGCCAGGGGTCGGGCACGGGGTGGCGCGCCAGCAGCGGTCCCGCTCGGTCTGCGCCGCTGCTCACGCCCCCCTCGACCACCAGGCCGCCGAGGGCGAAGGTCCACAGGCCGACCGCCGACCGGGCCCCCCGTCCCCCGGCGCTGGCGATGGCCCGGGGGTCCGGCGTCGCGCCGGCCAGCGCCGCGAGCGCGCGACCCACGGCGAGGGCGAGCTTCGTGCCCGAGCCGAGGCCGACGTGCGGGGGGATGGCCTCGAGGACGCGAAGCCGGGCCCCGCCCGCAAGCCCGAGCGCCGCCTGGAAGCGCCGGGCGAACGCGAGCGCCCGCTCCGCGGCCGGCCCCTCCACGCTGAGCTCCTCGCCGGGCGACGCCTCCAGGACGACGGCGGGGCGGCTGACGCCGACCCCGAGCCCGCCGAAGCGACGCGGGCCGCCCCCGGCGACGTCGAGCATGCCCAGGTGCAGCCGGGCGGGCGCCTCGACGCGCACCGTCGTCAGCTCTCGCGGATCGCTCCGCGAGCGCGTCGTCACCGCTCGCCGATCGCGTCGTGGACGTGCTGCGCGACGAGAGCCATCGCCGCACGCTCCCGGGGCCCCGCGGTCTTCTCCACCACGCCCTGGAGCCGGCGCACCTCGCTCCGCACGTCGTCGTGGGGGAGGAAGCGCACGCGCGAGGCGAGGATGGAGGCCTCGAGCACGGCCCCGCGAGCCCGGTTGAAGCCGAGGAACTCGCGCCCGACTCCCCGGCCAACGACGCGGGCGACGACGCGGGCGCGCGGCCCCGACTCGTCGATCGCCTCGACGCGCACCTCGCGCCACGAGCAGGCGTCCTCGAGCACCGCGCCCTCCACCGCCACGGCCGGGCGGGTCGGAGGCTTGGGGTCGCCGAGCGCGGCCTGCGAGAAGAGCAGGATGTCGTCGGTGAGGTGGACCACCGCCATCCCCCTCGCCCGGAGGTTGCGCAGGGTCCGCGTCGGGCGGTAGGGCTTGATGGTGAGCGTCTCCTCGCCCCACTCCACCCCCATGGCCGCGCAGTTCACCGTCCCGTCCGGGTTCAGCGTGGTGGTGACCGTCTCGACGATGAGGACGCCCTCGCCCGTCGCCGGCGGGGAGGGCGCGGGGAGGGTGAACGGCCGGTCACCGCGAGGCTGCGGGGCGCCGGGGGCCAGGGCTAGAGCGCCTCGAGGTAGCGGGAGGTCTCCCAGTCGGTGACGGCGAGCGCCTGGGCCGCCAGCTCGGCCCGGCGCAGCGCCACGTAGTGCTCCACGAAGTCCGCCCCGAGCCACTCGCGCGCGAGCTCGCTCGCCTCGAGGCGGTCGGTCGCCTCACCGAGCGAGTGCGGCAGCTCGGGGAGGGCCCCGGCGGGGAGGGCGTAGAGGTCGCCAGGGGACGGCTCGGGGGCGCCGCAGCCCTCCTCGATCCCGTGCAGGCCCCCGGCGAGAGCGGCGGCCGTCGCCAGGTAGGGGTTGGCGTCGCCCCCCGCCTGGCGGTGCTCGACCCGGCGGGTGCTGGCATCGTCGCCCACCGCGCGCAGCCCGGCCGAGCGGTTGTCCACGCCCCACGTCGCCGTCGTGGCCGCCCACGAGTAGGGGCCGAGACGGCGGTACGAGTTGGGAGTCGGGGCCATGACGGCCGTGAGCTCGGCCATCGAGGCGAGCAGCCCGCCGATGAAGCTGCGCATCTCCGGCGACGCGCCGTCCGGGGCGCCCGGGTCGTGGAAGACGTGGCGGCGATCGGCGAGCAGGCTGAGGTGCAGATGGCAGGAGTTGCCCGGCCAGTCCGAGCGGGGCTTGGCCATGAAGGTGGCCGTGAGGCCCTCCTGGGCGGCGATCTCCTTCACCGCGGTCTTGAGCAGCAGGGCCTGGTCGGCGGCGGCCAGCGCCGGTGCGTGGCGGAGGTTGAGCTCGAACTGGCCGGGGCCCGCTTCCGGGTTGCACGCCCCGACGGGGAGCCCGAGCGCGAGCAGGCTCTCGCGCAGGCGTCGCGTGAACGGCTCGTGGCGTGAGCCGGCGAGCACCCCGTAGACGCTCGGGCGCTCGTCGACCGCCGTGAGCTGCTCGGGCCGCTTGACGGCCAGGGAGGCCGGGCTCTCGAGCAGCAGGTAGAACTCGAGCTCGATGCCCACGAGCGGCTCGAAGCCCATGCCGCGCGCCCGGGTGACGACGCGCCGGAGCAGGTCGCGGGGCGAGATGGGGACGGCGCCGCCGTCGCGGTGGACGAAGTCGCACAGGACGAGGGCGGTGCGGTGCTGCCAGGGGACGTCGCGGGCGGTGGCCGGGTCGGGCACCGCGACCATGTCGGGGTAGCCCTCGCCCGGGAAGTACCCGCGGTGTCCGTCCGGCGCCGCCACGGGCTGGCGCTCGTCGATGGGCAGCGCCCAGATCGCCTCGCAGAGCCCGATGCCCCGCTCGAGCGCCCCGGGCAGCTCGGCGAGCGGGACCCGCTTGCCCCGCAAGATCCCGTGGGTGTCCGAGCCGGCGAGGATCACCGTCTCGACGCCGCGCGCCCCCAGCTCGCCCACGAGGTCGCGGTCGCCCCGTCCGTTCCCGACCCGCGCCGCCCCGGAGCCGCTGCCGCGGTCGAGGCGGGGGGCGAGCGGTGAGATGGGGAACGGTGGGCTCATCGTCGCCGCGGGCGGGCAGTCTAGTCCGCCTCGCCCGTCGCTCCAGCACTCCCTGAGCTATGGTGCCGGGCGGCCGAAGGTGCGACGAGCGGAGGCGTGACCGTGGAGTGGCACGACAACCCGTTTAACCGCTTCATTCTGCGCCCTCGCGAGCACCGCTTCGCGGACGCGTCCGCGTCGGAGGCCCTCGGTCTGGAGCGACGGGAGCACGGCATGCTCCTCTGCCTCGACGAGGAGGGCGCGCACTGGACCCTCCTGGGTGACGCCGAGTACCTGCGGACGCTCCTCGCCGCGCCGGATCGTCTGCTTCGCGACCTCGCCATCCCGGCCGAGAAGTTCCCCGTGCGGCGCAGGGGATGGCCGGACGACTGGGGCGAGGCCCCCGAGCGCACCTGAACGTCACGGTGACGAACCCGGACCGGGTGCTCTTCCCGGCCGACGGCATCACGAAGGGCGAGGTCGTCGATTTCTACGAGCGGGCGGCGCCGCGCATGCTCGAAGGGCTCCGCGGGCGGCCGCTGAGCCTGGAGCGCTTCCACGGATCCATCGACGAGGGGGGCTTCTTCCAGCAGGCCGTGGGGCGTGGCGCGCCGGCGTGGCTCGGCCGGGTGGAGGTGACGAAGGCCGACGGCGGCAGCGTGGTGCACCCCGTCGCCGACAGCGCGGACGCGCTCGCCTTCCTGGCCAACCAGGGGGCGGTGACCCTGCACGCCTGGCCCGCCCGGGCCCCGGAGCTCGAGCGCCCGGACGAGCTCGTGCTCGACCTCGACCCGCCCGGGGACGACTTCGCCCCCGTCCGCCGCGCGGCGGGGCTGCTCAAGGGGCTGCTCGACGAGCTCGGCCTCGTCGGCCTGCCCCTCCTCACGGGCTCGCGCGGCCTGCACGTCGTCCTGGCGCTGGACGGGACCGCGGGGTGGGACGAGCTGTGGACCCAGACGAAGGCGCTCGGGGCCGCGCTCGTGGCCCGCGCCCCGGGCGAGCTCACCCGCGCCTTCTACCGCTCCCAGCGCCGTGGGCGCCTGTACGTCGACACGGCCCGCGCCCGGCGCGGGCACACGGCGGTCGTGCCCTGGTCCGTGCGTGCGCGGCCCGGCGCTCCCGTCGCCTGCCCCATCACCTGGGAGGAGCTCGACGACCCCGAGACCGATGCGCGGCGGTGGACGCTGCGCACCGCGCTCGAGCGCCCCGAGGACCCGTGGGCAGGCCTGCGGGGCCCCGGCCAGTCACTCGCCCCGGCGGTCGTCGCCCTCGAGGCGGCAGGAGGCACGCGCCGGCGTCCGCCGCGCGCGGGGTGAGCTCAGGGCAGGGCTCGGGCTGGGGTGCGGCCTGTAGGGGGCGGGGCATCGAGCCGTTGGGACCGAGCCGCGCGCGAGGACGGCAGCAGCGCTTCACCCGCGTCGCGTTCGGTGTGCCCTTCGTCGTCACCGCGCGGGTGGTCCTGCTCCTGCGCTGAGCGTCGCCCCTAGCGCTCGTCCTGCCCCGTCGGCGGCCCCATCGCCGGGTGGCCGGGCAGGCCGCCGAGGCGCCGCTGGGCGGGGAAGCCGGCGGGCTCGCCGGACAGGTCGTCGGGCAGCGCGCCGACGAGCCCCGGGCGGGGTGGCGCGGGGAAGCCGGGCGGGGCCGGGGC
>JALYMR010000025.1 GCA_030773615.1 Actinomycetota bacterium | reverse complement strand
CTCGCCGAGCCGCTCCTGCTCGGCGCCGGACGGCTCGGGCTGCGCGCCATCCTGGCCGCCAGCGGCCTGCCCCCGCGCGTCGCCGCGCCCTACCTGCGCGCGCTCGGCACCCGGGAGGCGCTCGCGGGCGCGCTCGCCTGGTACCGGGCCAACGGGCTCTCCGTCTGCGACCTGCCGCCCGTCGCGGTGCCCTCGATCCTGGCCTGGGGGGAGCGCGACCCGGCCCTCGGCCCCGAGGCGGCCCGGCGCTGCGGCGAGCACGTCACGGGCCCCTACCGCCTCGCGGTGCTGCCCCGCGCCGGGCACTGGCTGCCCGAGCTGCACGCCCCGGCCCTCACCCCGCTCCTGACCGGGTGGATCGCCCAGCACCCCTGACAGGCTGTGGGCCGTGGAGAGGGTGCTCGCCCAGGTCCGTCGAGAGCTGCGCAGGGACGGGGCGTACCTCCTGCCCCTGCGGCTCTTCCTCGGGCTCGGGTGGCTGCGCACCTTCGCCGAGAAAACCACGGAGCCGGGCTGGCGCGACGGCAGCGAGCTCGCCGCGTTCCTGAGCAGCCAGGTCGAACGCGGGGAGATCGTCTTCCCCCTGTACCGCGAGCTCGTCGTCGAGCTCTTCCTGCCCAACGCCACCCTCCTCGGCTGGCTCGTGATGGTCGGCGAGCTGCTCGTGGGCGTGGCGATCCTCCTCGGGCTCCTGACCAGCCTGGCCCTGCTCGTCGCCATGTTCATGAACCTGAACTTCATCCTCGCCGGCGAGCCCACCCCGAGCGCGTTCTACGTCGTCATCCAGGTCGCGCTGCTGGTCGGCGGCGTCGGCGCCGTCCTCGGCCTGGACGCGCGGCTGGACCGGATCAGGAGCCCGCTGCTCGTGGCCAAGAGCGCCGCGCGCAGTCCCGACGCCCCCCTGCGCAGGCGCCACTACCTGGCACTCGCGGCCGCGTGCGCCGCCGGCGCGCTGTACGCGGGGCTCCACGTGTCCACCCTCGACCCTGCGCTCAGCGTGGAGGACCCCGCGATGGTCCTCGTCGTCCTCCTCACCGTGACCGCGCTGCAGGTGCTCATCTCCTTCCTGCGCCAGGCGCCGCTCGCAGCGCCGCCCGTCGTCCGCCGCCCGCCGGACGAGATCCCGTCGGCCCCCGCACCGGCCCCGGTGCCGACCTCGCCGCCGAGGGCGCGCTCGAGGCGACGGCGGTCCGCCCGGCGCCGGCGCTGAGCGTCAGGCCGAGGCGGCGGAGGACGGCGCGCGCTGAGGCTGCGTGCTCCCGGGATCCTCGCCGGCGACGACCTCGAGGCCGAGCTCGCCCAGGGACGTCTCGTGCTCCACCCGCCGTCATGCTGCTCGTCGAGCCGCGCTTCGCGGGCTTCACCACCACCAAGCCGATCGCCGAGGCGGGCACCACGGAGGCGATCCTCGCCGTGTCGGCCGAGAGCCGCGAGGCCGTCGACGCGCTCGCGACGCGGCGCTCGGCGCCGGCGCGTCCCCGGCGAACGAGCCCACGGACCACGGGTTCATGTACGGGCGCAGCATCCACGGCATCCGGCCCGCGCGGCGCGAGCGCGACCCCGCGGTCGGGCGCTCGGGCGGCCTCAGTCGCGAAGCGCGTCCGCCGGCCCCCAGGGCGCGAGCGCGACGCTCGGGTACGGGTTGAAGATGTGGTCGCCCTGGGCCGCGGCGAAGCGCCACATCCGCCGGACGAGGTCGTGCTCGACGTCCTCGTACCTGGAGACGGTCTGGGCGCGGGCGATCGGTCCGCGGCCGCGCCAGCCCGACCTGCTCCCCGGCGCCTGACCGCCGGTCGGCCCGTCGCGCGACCGCGCGCTGGCCGTCAGAGCAGCGCGCCCACGACGTAGGCCACGTACGCGGCCACGAGCAGCGCCCCGTGCCCGCGGCCGACGCGCCCCCGGGCGAGCAGCGCGCCGGCGAGCAGCACGCTCCCCGCCAGCGCGGGGAGGTGGAAGTCGACGACGGACGCCGGCACCTCGACGGGCCGGACCAGCACGATCACGCCCAGCGAGCCCGTGAGGAGGAAGACCAGGGTGCCCAGCGCGTTGCCGACGCTGAGCTCGGGGAACCCGCGGAAGGCGGGGAGCGCCTCGAGCACGACCTCCTCGAGGGACACCGCGGCGGCGATCACGAGCAGGCCGAACACCGTCTCGGAGACGCCGAGCTCACCGACGACCCGGCCCGTGCCGAATACGAGCAGCTCGGCGCCGAGCACGAGGCCGGCCACGCCGATGGCCACCCGCAGCCACGGGCGGGCGGGGGCGCCCGGCTGGGAGGGCAGCCCGGGCCCGGCGGGCGATCGCGCGCTGAGCATGACCGCGACGAGGGGCCCGAACGCGGCCAGGAGCAGGGCGCCGTCCACGCGGGTCAGCTCGCCGTCGGCGGCAAGCGTGATGGCCAGCGCGGTGGCCACCGCGCTGGCGACGAGCAGCGGGACGGGCGGGCGCACCCGGAAGGGCGCGACGAGGCCGGCGATCCCCAGCCCGGCGGTCATGAGGAAGATCGCCGCCCCGACCGAGGTGCCGAGCGCGGTGCCGGGCAGGTCGTCGAGGGTGGCCGCGACACCCGCCGCGGTCGACTCGAGGTCGAGCCCGAGGACGAGGGCGGCGAGCACCACGCCCGACAGCCCCGCGGCCGTGGCCCACGCTCGCAGGCTCGTGATGAGCCCCTCCACGGACTCCACGAGCAGCCACAGGCCGCCCGCGAAGGCGCCCAGCCCCACGGCGAGGCTCACGAGGGGGTCGGCGCTAGCCCTCGGGCACGCGGGGCGCGTAGCGGTGGTGCAGCATGAGCGCGTTGCCGTTGGGGTCGGCGAAGATCGCCATGTGGCACACGCCGGTGTCGAAGCTGTCGCCGGCGAAGACCACCCCGCGGCCCTCGAGCTCCGCCCGGGCCGCCGCGACGTCCTCGACGTGCAGCGCGACGTGGTTGGCGTTCGCGGTGAACGAGCCGATGCCCATCCGCTCGGGGTCGACGACGCTCAGGGTGACCGTCCCCGTCTCGAACTCGGCGACGTTGCCCTCGGGGTGGTACGCGGACCGGGGCAGCCCGAGCGTCTCGCCGTAGAAGGCGTTGGCGCGCTCGAGGTCGCGGGTCGGGACAGACACGAAGTCGACGCCGGTGACGATCGGGGTGGCTTCGGGGGCGCTCATCGGCGACACCATATGCCCGCCCTGCGCGAGCGCTTCCGGCGTCAGGGGACGCGCCCGGGGTGCTCCGGGGCGCGGTCGTCGGCCTTGGGCATGAGCACCCAGAGCACGAGGTAGGCCAGCACCTGCGGCCCGGGGAGGAAGAGGCTCAGCACGAAGGCCGCGCGCACGAGCGTCGGGGCGACGCCGAACCGGCGCGCGAGCCCCGCGCAGACCCCGGCGATGATCTTGCCCCGGCGGGGGCGGACGAGTCCGTTGTGAGCGAGGGCTTGCATGCGCGCAAGCATCCCAGGGACGGGCTTCGGCGGCGACGCGCGCTTCCCGGGGATCAAGGCCCGGCCCGGACAGGGTGCGGCCCGCCGCTCCCTAGACTCCCCCCATGGGCGGAGGGGCGACGAGCCCGCTCGAGCAGGAGCTCTTCGCCGTCGGGGCGCGGCTCGCGCGCGCGATGCCATCCGCGATCCGGCACCCGCTCAAGGCGGTCGACGACAAGGCGATGGACCTCGCGGCCCAGGACGCCGAGCTCAAGGCCGCGCTGTTTCGCTTCGTCGACGTCGTCCCCGCCTGCCGCGACCTCGACGACCTCGCGGTGCACCTGACGAGCTTCCTCGGCGAGGTCGAGGAGCCGCCCCGGCCCGTGGCCGTCGCCGTGCGCATGGGCGCCACGAGGGCGGGGCGGCGCGCGCTCGGCGCCGCCGCGGCGGCGGGGGTGCGGCACATGGCCCACCGCTTCATCGTGGGCGAGGACCCCGAGCGAGCCCTGGGGGAGCTTCGCGGGCTGTGGGAGCGCGGGCTGGCGAGCACCGTCGACCTGCTCGGGGAGGCGACGGTCACCCAGGCCGAGGCCGAGCGCTACGCGGAGCGCTGCCTCGCCGCGCTCGACACGCTCACGCAGGCGTCGGCCGGCTGGCCGCCCCGCCCGCGGCTCGAGCGCGACGGGCTCGGGCCGCTCGCGCGGGCGAACCTGTCCGTGAAGGTCTCCGCCCTGACCCCCCTGCTGCGCCCGGAGGCGCCCGAGCGCGGAAAGCGCGACGCGGCCGGGCGCCTGCGCGCGCTCCTGCGCCGCGCCCGGGAGCTCGGCGCGCACCTGCACATCGACATGGAGTCGCTCGACTCGCGCGACCCCGTCCTCGAGCTCGTCCTCGAGCTGCTCGCCGAGGAGGAGTTCCGCGACGGGCCCTCCGCCGGCATCGTCCTGCAGGCCTACCTGCGCGACGCGCCCGCGACCCTCGACCGGATCCTGGCCTGGCTCGACGACGCGGGGGCGCGCCGGGACGTCCCGCTCAGCGTGCGCCTGGTCAAGGGCGCCTACTACGACCACGAGGTCGTCGAGGCGCGCCAGCACGGGTGGCGCACGCCGGTGTTCGACGAGAAGGCGCAGTCGGATCGCACCTTCGAGCAGCTCACGCGCCGCCTCGTCGACGCCGCGACCGCCGGCGCGCCGGTGCGCCTCGCCGTGGCCTCGCACAACCTGCGCTCCGTCGCCCACGCCATCGCCTACCACCGGCTCGCCGGCCGCGACGACGCCGACCTCGAGCTGCAGGTCCTGCGCGGCCTGGGCGACCCGCTCGCCGAGGCCCTCGCCGCCGAGGACCTGCGGGTGCGCGTCTACTGCCCGGTCGGCGATCTCGTCGCCGGCATGGCCTACCTCGTGCGCCGTCTGCTCGAGAACACCTCGAACGACTCCTTCCTGCAGGAGCAGTCCCGCGGCGTGCCGCTCGAGGAGCTGCTCGCCCCGCCCGGCGCCGCCGGGCCGGACCTGGCCGGGCCGGGCACCACCGACGCCCCGCTCTCCCCCGCCACGTCCTCGCCGGCGCCACGATGACCGCCACCCCCCTCGACCGCCCCTTCGCCAACGAGCCCGTGCTCGAGCTGCGCCGAGCCGACGTGCGCGCGCAGCTCGACGACGCCCTGGCCGCCCACGACGCCCGCGGGCCGCTCCGGGTGCCGGTCATGGTCGGGGGCGACGCCCGCCACGGCGACGGGCTGGTGTCCACCGACCCCGGGGAGCCTGAGCGCGTCGTGGCCCTCGCCGCGAAGGCCGGGCCCGACGACGTCGACGCGGCGCTGCGCGTCGCCCAGGCCGGCGCGCGGCGGTGGGCGGCGACACCCGCCGAGGAGCGCGCCCGCGTGCTCCTGCGCGCGGCGGCCTGGCTGCGCGAGCGCCGGCTCGAGGTCGCGGCGCTCGAGGTGCGCGAGGCGGCGAAGCCCTGGGCCGAGGCCGACGCCGACGTGTGCGAGGCCATCGACTTCCTCGAGTTCTACGCCCGGGGCGCGGTGGAGCTCGCGCACGGGCCGGAGCTCCTCCAGGTCCCCGGCGAGCGCAACGGCCTGCGCTGGGCCCCGCGGGGGATCGTCGCCGTCATCTCCCCCTGGAACTTCCCGGTGGCCATCCCCTGCGGGATGGTCTCCGCCGGCCTGGCCACGGGCAACGCGGTCGTCCTCAAGCCCGCCGAGCAGGCGCCAGGCTGCGCCCTCGTGCTCTGCCAGGCCCTGCGGGAGGCCGGCGTCCCGCCCGACGCCCTCGCCCTGCTGCCCGGCGAGGGGGACGTGGGGGCCGCCCTCGTCCGCGACCCGCGCGTGCACACCATCGCCTTCACCGGCTCGTCCCCGGTGGGGCTGGAGATCGTGCGCGCCGCCGCGGAGACGCCCGCCGACCAGAAGCACCTCAAGCGCGTCGTGGCGGAGATGGGCGGCAAGAACGCGGTCATCGTCGACGCCGACGCCGACCTCGACGAGGTCGTCCCCGCCCTCGTGCGCTCCGCGTTCGTCTACGCGGGCCAGAAGTGCTCGGCCGCCGCCCGCGTGCTCGCCCACGAGGCGATCCACGACGCCCTGCTCGACCGTCTGGCCGGCGCGGTGGAGGTGCTCGCCGTGGGCCAGGCCCGCGACCTCACGGCCGACGTGCCGCCGGTGATCGAGGAGGCGGCACGCGACCGCGTGCTGCGCTTCCGGGCCGAGGCGCAGCGCGCGGGGCGGGTCGCCGGCCGCGTGGAGGACGTGCCCGACCGCGGCTGGTTCGTCGGCCCCTCCGTCGCCGCCGAGCTCCCCGCCGACTCGCCCGTCCTGCAGGAGGAGGTCTTCGGCCCCCTGCTCGCGGTGGAGCGCGTGCACGACGTCGCGGAGGCCTGCGACCGGGTTGACGCCTCGCGCTTCGCGCTCACGGGCGGGCTCTTCGCGCGCAACCCGGAGACGGTCGACTACGTCGTCGGCCGCTCGCCCGTGGGCAACCTCTACGTCAACCGGGCGATCACGGGCGCGATGGTCGGCCGCCAGCCCTTCGGCGGCAACCGCCTGTCGGGCACCGGCACGAAGGCGGGCGGCCCGGCCTACCTCCTGCAGTTCGTCGAGCCCCGGGTGGTGACCGAGAACACGGTCCGCCACGGGCTCGTGGTGTAGCCGCGGCCGGCATGCGCGGCGGCGCCGTCACCGGGTCGACTGCCAGGAAGAGGAAGGCCGCTCAGCCTCCGCCGCGGTGCGCGCATGACGTCGCCCGGGCGTCGCTGCTCGGCGGCCCGCACGTCGTCCGCGAGATCGCGCGGGCGGTGAGCGAAGCGAGCTTCGCAACACCGCCCCCGCATCACCGTGCGCTTCGGCGTCGTCTACCGTCGCGGTCGTGACCGTCCCGATCAGCCGTCGGCGCCGGACCGCCGGTCCCCCTCACCCGGTTCGGGGACAGCGCGCAGCAACGGGGGGACCCGGGCATGAGAACCACCTCTAGGCCGACCCGACCCGGGCCTCGCAGGGTTCGGCAGGACGGGGCCGTGGGCGATCGCACGCCTTGGGCGCTCGGGCTGTACCGGTCGGCCGTCGGCAAGAAGCAGGTGCTCGCCGTGACCGGCATCGTGCTGATGGGCTACGTGCTGCTGCACATGGTCGGCAACCTGAAGCTCTACCTGGGTGCGGAGTCCCTCAACCGATACGGCGAGTGGCTGCGCGAGGTCGGCGAGCCAGCGCTGCCGCGCGAGGTGCTGCTGTGGAGCGCACGCGGCGTGTTGATCGTGTCCGTCGTCCTGCACATCCACGCGGCCTACGCCCTCACGGTCATCAATCGCCGCGCGCGGCCCGAGCGCTACCGGGCCAAGCCCGACTACGTGGCGACCGACTTCGCGAGCCGAACGATGCGCTGGAGCGGGGTGATCGTCGCCCTCTTCGTCGTGTTCCACCTCCTGGACCTGACGTGGGGAACCGCGAATCCCGGTTACGTCCAGGCCGACGTCTACCACAACGTCGTCGCGAGCTTTGAGCGGTGGCCCGTTGCCCTCGTGTACATAGCAGCGAACGTGGCGCTCGGCCTGCACCTCTACCACGGAGCCTGGAGTCTGTTTCAGAGCATGGGTTGGAGCAATCGTCGGTTCAATCACTGGCGCCGGTACTTCTCGGTGGCGTTCGCGGCGGTCGTGACCGCCGGCAACATCTCGTTCCCGCTCGCGGTCCTGACCGGGGTCGTGTCCTAGCTTGGGAGAGGAAGGCATGGAGCTCGACGCAGGGGTCCCCCCCGGCCTCCTTCAGGACGCGTGGGAGAACCATCAGTTCACGCTGAAGCTGGTGAACCCGCCCAACAAGCGCAGGTTCGAGATCATCATCGTGGGCACCGGGCTTGCCGGCGCGTCGGCGGCCGCGACGCTGGGCGAGCTCGGCTACAAGGTGAAGGTCTTCACCTTCCACGACTCGCCGCGCCGGGCGCACAGCATCGCCGCGCAAGGGGGGATCAACGCCGCGAAGAACTACCGCAACGACGGCGACAGCGTCTTTCGGCTGTTCTACGACACGATCAAGGGCGGCGACTACCGAGCCCGCGAGGCGAACGTCTACCGCCTAGCGCAGCTCAGCAACAACATCATCGATCAGTGCGCGGCCCAGGGCGTGCCGTTCGCGCGCGAGTACGGCGGGCTGCTGGACAACCGCTCCTTCGGCGGCGCCCAGGTCTCGCGCACCTTCTATGCCCGTGGCCAGACCGGCCAGCAGCTGCTGCTCGGCGCCTACCAGGCGATGCTCCGTCAGGTCGCAGAGGGCAACGTGGAGGTGCTCACCCGCCGCGAGATGCTCGACGTCGTCACCGTCGACGGCCGGGCGGCCGGCGTGGTCGTCCGCGACCTGCTGACCGGCCAGGTGACGTCGCACTCCGCCCACGCCGTCGTCCTGGCCACCGGCGGCTACAGCAACGTCTTCTACCTGTCCACGAACGCCAAGGCGGCCAACGTCACCGCGATTTGGCGCGCCCACCGCAAGGGGGCGCTCTTTGCGAACCCGTGCTTCACCCAGATCCACCCGACGTGCATCCCGCAATCCGACGAGTTCCAGTCCAAGCTCACCCTGATGAGCGAGTCGCTTCGCAACGACGGCCGGATCTGGGTCGCCGCGAGCGCGGCCGATACCCGCACCCCGGATCAGATCCCCGAGCAGGACCGCGACTACTTCCTCGAACGCCGCTACCCCGCGTACGGCAACCTCGCTCCACGCGACGTCGCGTCCCGGGCAGCGAAGGCGATGATCGACGAAGACCGCGGGGCTGGCACGCGCAAGAACGGCGTCTACCTGGACTTCTCAGATGCGATCGCCCGGCTGGGCCAGGGGACGATCAAAGGTCGGTACGCGAATCTGTTCGCGATGTACGAGCGCATCACCGGTGACAACCCGTACCACGTTCCGATGCGCATCTACCCCGCGCCGCACTACACCATGGGCGGGCTGTGGGTGGACTACAACCTCATGACCACGATCCCCGGCCTGTACGCCATCGGCGAGGCGAACTTCTCCGATCACGGCGCGAATCGGCTGGGCGCCAGCGCACTCATGCAGGGCCTGGCCGATGGCTACTTCATCTTGCCCTACACCATCGGCGACTACTTGGCCCCGCTGCTGAGGCAGCCCCCGGTGCCGACCGACCACCAGGCGTTCAGAGAGGCCGAGGCGGCGGTCGCCGACCGGGTTCGGGGACTGCTCGGGGTGAGGGGTACGCGGTCGGTCGACTGGTTCCATCGCGAGCTCGGCAAGATCATGTGGGATCGCTGCGGGATGGCACGCAACGGTCCGCGTCTGGAGCAGGCGGTCTCCGATCTGGCCGTCCTGCGCGAGGACTACCACCACGACGTCCGTGTCCTGGGCGACGACGAGTCGCTGAACCAGTCGCTGGAGAAGGCTGGCCGGGTCGCCGACTTCTTCGAGCTCGCTGAGCTCATGTGCCAGGATGCCCTGCACCGCGAGGAGTCTTGCGGTGGGCACTTCCGTGAGGAGCACCAGACTGCGGACAACGAAGCCCTGCGCGACGACGAGAACTTCGCCTACGTGGCTGCGTGGGAGTTCACCGGGGTCGGTCGCCCCGCCACGCTTCACCGGGAGGATCTCGAGTTCGAGTACGTCAAGCTGGCCCAACGGAGCTACAAGTAGATGAACCTGACACTGCACATATGGCGGCAGTCCGGACCGGAAGCCCCCGGTCAGTTCCAGACCTACGCGGCCACGGACGTCCGCGCGGAGATGTCGTTTCTGGAGATGCTGGACGCCCTCAACGAGCGGTTGATCTCGCAGGGTGAGACTCCGATCGCCTACGCGAGCGACTGCCGGGAGGGCATCTGCGGCTCGTGCGGCGTGATGATCAACGGGCAAGCCCACGGTCCCCGGCGGGGGACCGCGACGTGCCAGCTGCACATGCGCGAGTACGCCGACGGCGACGAGATCTTCGTCGAGCCGTTTCGCTCCGCCGGCTTTCCGCTGATCAAGGATCTGGTGGCCGACCGCTCCGCGTTCGACCGGATCATCGAGGCCGGCGGCTACATCACCGCTCCGACGGGCAGCGCGCCGGACGCCAACCTGATCCCCGTCCCGAAGCCCGACGTGGACCGTGCCATGGACGCCGCCGCGTGCATCGCCTGCGGCGCCTGCGTGGCCGCGTGTCCGAACGGTGCGGGACAGCTCTTCACGGCCGCGAAGGTGTCCCACCTCAACCTGCTGCCCCAGGGCCAGCCGGAGCGCTACCGGCGGACCCGGCGCATGGTGGACACCATGGAGGACTACTTCGGTTCGTGCACGAACCACCGGGAGTGCGAGGCCGTCTGCCCCAAGGAGATCGACATCGACTTCATCGCGCTGATGCACCGGGACTATCGCAAGGCCAGCCGCCTGCCCACCGGCGGCGCGTAGCTCTCTGAGGCGTCGTGAAGCAGAGTCAGATCGAACGCCTCGTGGCCGCGGTGCCTGCCGGGATCGACGTCCGCCAGCGTCGGCGCCTCGATGCCTACACGAGCACGGCACGCCGGTGCGAGGCACGGATCCAGCGACTGCGGGGTGAGCTCGAGCGGGCGCTGCGAGCCAGCGAGGATGCCCTCGTGCTGGGGGAAGGCGGCAGCGAGCCGAACTCCGTGCTGGTCGTCGCCTGCGAGCTGGACACGCTGGAGCGCGTCCAGCCGCGGGTCGACGCCTGGCTGCAGGCCTACGTCGCGGCCCTGGTCGACGAACGCTCCCCCGAGAGCTTCGGCGAGGGGCCACCGTGAGGTGGAGCCGGGGCGGCCGTACTGGCGCTCGCCGCCCTCGGCCTCCTGCCCTCGGGCTTCGCCGTCGTGGGCGCCGGCGTGGTATGCCTCGTGATGACCGCGCTCGTCGCGCCCGACGTGAAGCGCGCCCTTCACGCGCTCCGGCTGCCCTCGCCCGCTGGACGCGCCGCCTCGAACAGCGGCGCGTTCAGCGCGATCCAGTGCTCCATCGCGGCGTCGACGCCGTCCCGGTCGCCCGTCGCCAGGAGGTCGAGCAGCAGGCCGCGGGTGACCGCGATGCCCAGCCGGGCGAACGCGCGCGCTGTCGCGGGCGGCAGGCCCATGCGCTCGGCCAGCTCGGCGGTCGGCTCGAGCCAGGCGTCCACGACCCCGTCGAGCAGCTCGACGGCCGGCTCGCGGCCGTGCAGCGCCTGCCCGTAGACCTCGAAGAACAGGCGCTCGTTCGGCCACAGGGACGGCTGGGAGATGTGTCGCCACCAGGCCCGCGTCGCCTCCGCGAACGACAGGGACGGGTCGGGCGCGAGGTCGGCGAGCGCGGCGAGCTGGCGGCGCTCGACCTCCCGGACGATCGCCACCCAGAGGCCCTCCTTCGAGCCGAAGTGGTGGATGAGCATGCGGTGGCTCGTGCCGAGCTCCTGCGCCAGGCGCCGCAGGGAGAGGTCCGTGAGCCCGCTGCCGGCCACGTGGTCGATCGCCGCGTCGAGCAGCCGCTGCCGTGCCTCGCCGACCGCCACCGGTTGACTGTACCAACTGGTACATCTATCTGTACCATCGGTACATGCCAAAGCCCGTCACCGTCTCCGTCGACGTCCCCCTGGGGCGCGAGCCATGTCTTCGACTTCCTCGACGTCATGGCCAACCACGAGGCGTTCACCGACCAGCTTCTGCGCCACTGGGAGCTCTCCGGTCCCGACTGCGGCGTGGGCGCGCGCCCGCGTGCGCACCCGCGCGCTCGGCGTCAGCGACGTCGTCGACATCGAGGTCGTCGCCGCCAAACGGCCGGCGCGCATCGTCAAGCGCAACACCGCAGCGAAGGCGGGCCGCACCGGCGAAGGGACCTACCGCCTCGACCCCCCTCCCCGCGGCGGCACCCGCATCGCGATCGAGTACCGGTGGATCGTGACACCGCTGGTCGACCGGCTGACCTCGCCGCCCACCCGGGCGTTCATCCGCCGGGCGAACGAGACCGCCATGCGCCGGCTGGCCGAGCAGCTCGCCGCGCAGGCGGCCTCGCCCACGACGTCTCGCTCCTAGGGCTGGCGCCGGGCGTA
>JALYMR010000024.1 GCA_030773615.1 Actinomycetota bacterium | reverse complement strand
GGCCGGGCGCGCGTCGTTGCGCCCGACTTCGCGACGCGTTCGCATCGCGGGCGTCACAGCAGCGCGGCGCCACGCCGCCCGCGGCCGGCGCGCCCCCACCCTCCCGCGGGTGGGACGAGAACACCTTGATCCTCAGGGACTTCTCGTCCCATCCGACGAGCGGTCGCTCGCGGAGCTCGCTCGCCGCCAGCACGGCGTGGTGTCGGTCGGGCAGCTGGGTGCCCTCGGCCTGCAGCCGGGCGCGATCGAGTACCGCAGGCAGCGGGGCCGCCTGCACCCCCTCCACCGCGGCGTCTACGCCGTCGGCCACACGCGCCTGACGTCCCGCGGGCGCCTGTGGGCGGCCGTGCTCGCCTGCGGCGGCGCGGGCACCGTCGTGCTCAGCCACCGCAGCGCGGCGTTCCTGTGGGACCTCCTCGCCGCCCCCCGCCGCGTCGACGTCACCACCCCGCGCCGCAGCGCGTCGACGGGGCGATCCGCGTGCACCGCAGCCGGACCTCGACCGCAACCGAGACGTCATCGAGCGCGAGGGGCTGCCGGTCACCGCCCCCATGCGCACCCTGCTCGACCTGGCCGACGTCCTGACCGCCCACCGGCTCGAGCGCGTCTGTCACCGCGCGGAGGTCCTCCGCCTGCTCGACGTCCGCGTGCTCGAGCACGTCCCCGCCGGCCGCCGGACCCGAACGCTCCGGACGGCGCTCGCGTCGCTGGCCGACGCCGAGCCCCAGGTCACCCGCAGCGAGCTCGAGGAGCGCTTCCTCGCCCTCGCCGCCGCGCGCGGCCTGCCCCGGCCGCGCACGAACGCCCTCGTCCACGGCCACGAGGTGGACTTCCTCTGGCCGCACGCCCGCCTCGTCGCCGAGACCGACGGCGCCGCCGCCCACCTCACCCCAAGGGCCTTCGAGGGCGACCGCGACCGCGACCAGGTCCTCGCCCTCGCCGGCTTCACGATCCTGCGCTTCACCGCCCGTCAGGTCACCCGCACCCCCGACCTCGTGGTCGCGCGGCTTCGGGCTGCTCTCGTAGGCTGAGGCCGTGCTCGCCGACCCCGCGACGCCGCCCTCCCGGTTCCCAGCCGGGCGCCCCAGCTGGGCCTAGCTCAGCGGCGGGCGCACCGGTCTCCCGACCGGAAGGACGTCCCGTGCCCCGCCACACCCACCTTCGTCCCCGCGGGAAGCACGACCGCGAGCACACGCGCCTGCAGCGCGAGCGCTACGAGCGCCGCCGCTGGCGGCAGGTTGAGCAGTGGCAGGATCGCTCGCGGACTGCTGGTCTGCATCCCGAGACGATCCGCCGCGAGCGGCCCGCCGGCCTGTGGTGGCCCTTCGACCTCGAGCCCGGGCGCTTCGCCCGCAACCCGTTCACCTGCTGCTCGTGCGACCTGTGCTCCGTGCCCGCGCACGAGCGGCGCGCGGAGCGCCGGCGCGCGGAGCGTCGCTGGCGAGCGGAGGCGCAGCGCGACGACGCGTCGCCTACCGGATCTGGTCATAGACCTCGAACATCGGCATGTACATCGCGATGACGATGAAGCCGACGATCGCGCCGACGACGATGATCATCACCGGCTCGAGGATGGAGGTCAGCGCCTTCACCGCGGCGTTGACCTGGTCCTCGTAGAAGTCGGCGATCTTCGCGAGCATCGTGTCCAGGGCGCCGGTCTCCTCCCCCACGCCGACCATGTGCCCGACCATCGGGGGGAAGACCCGGTTGGCCTTGAGCGGGCCGGCGATCGTCTCGCCCGCCTTCACGCTGTCGGTCACGGAGGCCATGGCCTCCTCGATGACGACGTTGCCCGCCGTCCTGCCCGTGACCTCGATGGCCGCGAGCAGCGGCACGCCGGCGGCCATCAGGGAGGAGAAGGTGCGCGACCAGCGGGCCAGCGCGACCTTCTGGACGATGTCGCCGATCTTGAACGGCACGCGCAGGAGCATCCGCTGCCAGCGCGCCCGGCCCCGAGGGCTGCGCTTCCAGCGCAGGAAGGCGACCACGGTGGCGCCCGTGCCCGCCAGGAGCAGGTACCAGCGGTCCGTGACGAGGTGCGAGAGGGCGACGGTGAGCTTCGTGACCGTGGGCAGCTCGCCGCCGAACTGCGCGAACACGCCCTCGAAGACCGGGATGAGGAAGGCCACGAGCGCGAGCAGCACGATGAACGCGAAGCCCATGATCACCGTGGGGTAGGTCATCGCGCTCTTGACCTGCCGCCGCAGCGACTCCTCCTTCTCGAGCTGGTCGGCCACGCGCAGGAGCGCGCTCTCGAGCACGCCGCCCGTCTCGCCGGCGCGGGACATGCTCACGAAGAGCGGCGAGAAGACCTTCGGGTGGCGCGCGAGCGCGTCGGAGAGCGGCAAACCCGCCTCGACGTCCTTGCGCACGGCGACGAGCGTCGCGCCCAGGCGCTTGTTCTCCGTCTGGGCCTCGAGGACGTAGAGCGCCCGCAGGATCGTCATGCCGCTCGAGACCATCGTCGCGAGCTGCCGGGTCATGATGGCGAGGTCGCCGAGCTTGATGCGGTTGGCGAAGGGCAGCTCGAGCGAGCCGCCGCCCCGCTTCGCGGCGATCTCGAGCACGATGAGCCCGCGGGACCGCAGCTGGTCGGCGACCTGCTGCTTGCTCTCCGCCTCGACCTCGCCCTGGTTCTTGACTCCGGCGAGGTCGATCGCCCGGAAGGTGAAGGTGCTCATGCGGCGTAGAGGGAGCCGCCGGCCCCGAGCAGGCGCCGCAGCTCCTGCGGCGTCGTCGAGCGCTCCTCGGCGAGCTTCGCGCTGATCCGCCCGGCGCGCACGAGCGCCGCGAGCGCGGAGTCCATCGTCTGCATGCCCGACTGCGCGCCGGTCTGCACCGCGCTGTAGATCTGGTGCGTCTTGCCCTCGCGGATGAGGTTGCGGATGGCCGGGGTGGGCACGAGCACCTCGCACGCGGCCACGCGGCCCGAGCCGTCCGCGGTGGGCAGCAGCTGCTGAGTGACGATGCCCTGCAGGGCGACGGAGAGCTGCACGCGGATCTGCTGCTGCTGGGCGGCGGGGAACACGTCGATGACCCGGTCGATCGTCTGCGGCGCGTCCTGCGTGTGCAGGGTGGCGAACACGAGGTGGCCCGTCTCGGCCGCGGTGAGCGCGGTGTGGATCGTCTCGAGGTCACGCATCTCGCCGACGAGGATCACGTCGGGGTCCTGGCGCAGCGCGGCCTTGAGCGCGGCGCTGAAGGTCTGCGCGTCCGAGCCCAGCTCGCGCTGGTTGACCAGGCACTTCTGGTGCGCGTGCAGGAACTCGATCGGGTCCTCGATCGTGAGGATGTGCTCCTCACGCGTGGCGTTGATCTCGTCGATGATGGCCGCCAGCGAGGTCGACTTGCCCGAGCCGGTGGGTCCGGTGACGAGCACGAGCCCGCGCGGCTTGCGGGCGAAGTCGTGCAGGACGGCGGGCAGCCCGAGGTCGGCGATGCTCGGCATCTCGAACGGGATGAGGCGAAGCGCCGCGCCGATCGCCGAGCGCTGGTAGTACGCGTTGACCCGGAAGCGGGCGTGGCCGGGGACGGCGTAGGCGAAGTCGATCTGCCAGTCCGTCTCGAGCTTCTGGCGCTGGTCGTTGGAGAGGATCCCGTACACGAGCTCGCGCGTATCCGTGGGCATGAGCACCGGGAAGTCCTCGAGCGGCGTGAGGCGCCCGCGCACCCGGATCATGGGGTGCGCGCCGGCGGTGAGGTGGAGGTCCGAGGCCCGGCGGGCGAGGATCTCCAGGAGCAGGTCGGCGAGATCGATGGCCACCTCCCGGTGATCGGCCTCCCGCCCACGTCCGGGGACCTCCCCTCGACGCTCGTATGATCCATCACCTCGCCATGGTCCCCGAGCCCGTCGCCAGGTCCCAGCCCAAGGAGGACCGTCCGCCCCCCTGGCGGGTGGAGGGCTC
>JALYMR010000023.1 GCA_030773615.1 Actinomycetota bacterium | reverse complement strand
GTGCGGGCCGTCGCCGCGCTGCCCGACCCGGTCGGCGAGGTCGTCGAGGGGCGGCGCCTCGCCAACGGGCTCGACGTGCGCAAGGTCCGCGTGCCGTTCGGCGTGGTCGCGGTCGTCTACGAGGCGCGCCCGAACGTGACCGTCGACGCCGCCGCGCTGTGCCTGAAGTCCGGCAACGCGGTCGTGCTGCGAGGCTCGTCGTCGGCGGCGCGCTCCAACGCGATCCTGGGCCAGGTCGTCGCGGAGGCCGCGGAGGCCGCCGGCGTGCCCGCCGGCGCCATCGGCCTCGTCGGGGGCGGCGGGCGCGGGGAGCTCGCCGAGCTAGCCACCCAGGACGGCGTCGTCGACCTCATCTTCCCGCGCGGCGGCGAGGGGCTGAAGGCGGCCCTGCGGGCGGTGGCCACCGTGCCCGTCATCTACGCCGCCTCGGGCAACTGCCACGTCTACGTCGACGCGAGCGCCGACCTCGACGCCGCCGAGGCCATCGTGCTCAACGCGAAGGTCCAGCGCCCCGGGGTGTGCAACGCCGCGGAGACCCTCCTCGTCCACGCCCAGGCCGCCCCGGCCTTCCTGCCCCGCGTCCTCACGGCGCTCGCCGGGAAGGGCGTCGAGCTTCGCGTCGACGCGCGCGCCCGGACGCTGGCGCCCGACCTCGACGGCGCGCTGCGGGAGGCGACGGACGCCGACTGGGCGCAGGAGTTCCTCGCCCTCGTGCTCGCCGTGCGGGTCGTCGACTCGGTGGAGGAGGCCATCGCGCACGTCAACGAGCACGGCTCGGGGCACTCGGAGGCCATCCTCACCGCCGACGCCGCGGCCGCCCGCGCCTTCCAGCGAGAGGTCGACGCGGCCTGCGTGTACGTCAACGCGTCGACGCGCTTCACCGACGGCGGCGAGTTCGGCATGGGCGCGGAGATCGGCAACTCGACCCAGAAGCTGCACGCGCGCGGGCCGATCGGGGTACGCGAGCTGTGCACGACGAAGCTCCTCGTGGAGGGCGACGGGCACGTCCGGGCCTGAGCGCCTCGGCATCCTCGGCGGGACGTTCAACCCGCCGCACCTCGGCCATCTGCTCTGCGCCGCGGAGGCCGCCGACCAGCTCGGGCTGTCGCGCGTCGTGCTCGTCCCCGTCGCCCGGCCCCCGCACAAGCAGGTGCCCGACGACCCCGGCCCGGAGGAGCGCCTGCACCTCTGCGCGCTCGCCGTGGCGGGCGATGCGCGCCTGGCCGTCTCGCGCCTGGAGATCGACCGTGGCGGCGCGTCCTACACGGTCGATACCCTGCAGGATCTGCATGCGCGGACGCCTGAGGACGAACTGACCTTCATCGTCGGGGGGGACATGGCGCTCAGCCTGCCGACGTGGCACGAGCCGCGGCGGGTCCTCGGGCTGGCCACGCTCGCCGTCGCGGAGCGGTCGGGGGCGGCACGCCGCGAGATCGCCGCCGTGCTGGACGACCTCGAGGCGCCCAGCGTGCGCTTCTTCGACATGCCCCGCGTGGACGTGTCGTCCTCCCTCGTGCGCCGACGCGTGTCGGAGGGCCGCCCCGTGCGCTACCTCGTCCCCGACGCCGTGGCCGACCGGATCGCCCGGCGCGGTCTGTACGCAGCCGGGGCCTCGATCGCGAGGAGCACCGCGTGACCGCGCCGCACCGCCTGCGTGACCCCGACCTCGAGCCCGCGCAGCTCGCGCAGGCCGTCATCGAGCTCGCCTCGGACCGCAAGGCGATCGACGTCGTCGAGCTCGACGTGCGCGAGGTCGTGGGCTACACGGACTACTTCGTGCTCTGCTCCGGCAACACCGATCGCCAGGTCAAGGCGATCCACGACGGCGTGCACGGGGGGCTCAAGGAGCGCTTCGGCCTCCTGCCCACGCGCGTGGAGGGCGTCACCGAGGCACGCTGGGTCCTCATGGACTACCTCGACGTCGTCGTGCACGTCTTCACCCCCGACGCTCGCGCCTTCTACCGGCTGGAGCAGCTGTGGGGCGAGGTGCCGGTGCGGGCGATCAGCGGCTGAGCGGCGACGTCCTCCAGCCGCGTCCGTCGCTGACCTCGCGCGGCTGCGGGCCCTCATCGTGCAGGCCGCGGTCTGAACGCGGGGGCGCGCGGCGCCGCCTGGGCTCGCCCGTTTCCCGCTGACGCTCCGGGCTACGGGTTCGTCGACGAGGAGACGCCCGAGCTCGCCCTGGCGGTCGTGCCGGAGCATCGCGGGCGGGGGTGGGCAACGCTCCTCCCGGCGCTGATCGCCGAGGCGCAGGCGCGCGGCGCCCTGAGCGTCAGCGTCGACAGGAGAACCCGGCGGCCCTGCAGCTCCCCGTCGCCTCGGGTTCGGGGAGTCGCGGAACGCCCGCACGCCCTGACGATGGTCCGGGGGCTGTAGAGACGCGACAGGCCGCCCTGGCGGACGGCCTGTCATGGGATGGAGCTGAGGGGGCTCGAACCCCTGACCTCCGCCATGCCATGGCGGCGCTCTTCCAGCTGAGCTACAGCCCCAAGCTCGTACTCCGAGGCCATCTTAACGCGCACCCTCTGGCCCGTTCCGCGCCGGCGTGAGGCGGAGGTGCACCATGCTACGGCCCGCGACTTCCTCGATCGGCACGAGATACGCCCTCTTGAGCTCTGGGCAGCACGGGGCGATCGCGTCGATCTCGTGGCGCGAGTACGTCGTGCGGACGTAACCGCGGTTCGGAGTGCTTCGGCAGGTCGCGAGCTGGAACACGACGAGCGCGTCCTCCCGGTGGGCCCACCTGCACTGCACGCGAAGCAGCCGTCCGCCCACGTCGAAGACGAGGTCGTAGTGCACCGAACGCTGTTCGCGTACCGGACGGAACGCTGCTACCGCCGCGGCACGAACTCCGGCACGTCGAAGTCGCCCTCGGGCGGCGCGCGGCTGCTGCGCACCCCGACGCTCGACGCCTCGGTCAACTGGGCCACCCCCGAGGCCTACGCGAGCGCGTGTTCGGTCATGGAGAGCCTCACGTCGAGCAGAAGGGCGCCATCGCGGAGATGGCCATCGCCATGGAGGCGATCCAGCTCGGGATCGTGGTCTTCCGTCCGGTGATCGAGGGAGGGCGCTACGACCTCGTCTTCGACGTGGGCGGACGGCT
>JALYMR010000022.1 GCA_030773615.1 Actinomycetota bacterium | reverse complement strand
CGCCCCGGCTGTCGGCGGCGCGCGCCCGCAGCTCCAGCTCCCCGACGACGGCCTCCGCCTTGCCCGGGCAGCCCTCGCGGACGTACGCCTCGGCCAGGTTCTCGGCCCACGGCGCCACCGATGGCTGCAGGAGCCCACCCTCGCGCGCCAGGCGGCCTGCGGCCTCGAGCTGCTCCGCCGCCTCCGCGTGGTGGCCGAGCCCGAGCTCGAGCTGCCCCACCACGCAGTGCGCCAGTGTTCGGATCGACCCGATGCCGAGGGACCCAGCCAGGTCCAGCGCGCGCCTGATGTGGGCGCGGCAGTCCGCCTCCCGACCCTGTCCCGCCTCCACCGCGGCGAGCCGGACCAGGCTGTGCGTGAGCTCCGAGGCCTGCCCCACCTCTTCGGCCAGGGCGACGGATTGCGAGGCGCTCGCGTAGGCGTCCGCCCAGTTCCCGAGCCGGAACTCCGCCTCGCTCAACGCGGCCAGCGCGTAGGGCAGGACGTTCATCGCTCCCTCGTCGCGGGCGCGGGCGACCACGCGCAGGAGCAGCTTGTGGCCGCGTTCGTGCTCCTCCGCCCAGAGCTCGTGGTGGGGGATGCCGGCCGTGATCAGGGGCTCGGTCCGCATGGCGGGCTCGTCGACCAGCGGCTCGGCCTCGGCGAGCAGGGCAGCGCCGCCGCAGCGCTGGCCTGAGAGGAGGAGCGCCGAGCCCATCAGGAGGCACCCGACGAGGCGCAGCTGACCGCCCGCCTGCTGGGCGCGGGGGAACGCCTGCCGCGCCAGGCGCAGCGCCTCGCGCGGCTGACCGCTGATGATCGACGCGAACCCGGCGTCCAGCAGCATCGTCGTGGCCTGGGCCGGGTCCACGTCGTCCACGTGTGCCGCCTCACGCAGGAGCAGGTCGTGGGTCGCCACCGGTGACCCGCGCAGGAGCTCGATCCGCGCGCGGAGGTGCTGGAGCTTGGCCCGCACGCGCGGCTCGGGCTCCCGCGACAGCTCCTGCTCGAGCAGCTCCAGCGCCCGCTCCGGGAAGCCGCCCGCGTCGAGGGCGCGCACCGCCTCCAGGCGCCGTCGGCTGCGCCCGGCGCGGTCCGGGGTCAGGCGGGCGGCCTCGAGGAAGGCGCGAGCGGCGGCCATCGGAGCGGCACGCGCGCGGTTCTCGTGCGCGACCCGCTCGATCTCGCTCGCCACCTCCTCGTCGGGCCCGAGGGTCGCGGCGGCGAGATGCCACGCGCGCGCGGCGGGCGCCTGGTCGCGCAGGGCTTCGGCCAGGGCGCGGTGGGCGGCGCGCCGCTCGGCCGGGCTCGCGGCGTGGTACGCCGTCGAGCGCAGCAGCGGACGGCGGAACTCTACGTGATCCGCCCGCAGGTGGACGACATCGGCGACCTCCGCGGGCTCGAGATCCGCCTCGGCCAGACCCGCCGCGCGCAGGGCATCGGAGAGCTCGCACATGTCCGGCGAGTCGCAGGAGGCGGCGACGACCAGCGCCTGACGCGTGCGGACGGGCAGCCCCTCGATGCGCCGGCGCAGGGCCGCCTGCACGTTGTGCCCCACGGGAAGCGGGTGGCGGAGGGGCTCCCGCCCCGTCAGCTGCTCCTCGCTGAGCAGTTCGGCGAGCTCGACGAGGGCGAGGGGGTTGCCGCCCGTCGCCTGGTGCGCGGCCTCCGCGACGTCTGGGTCGACGGCGCAGCCGGCGTGGGCCTCCAGGAGGGCGGCCGCGGCCTCCGGGTCGACCCCGGTCAGGGTGAGCTCGGGGAGGCCGGTGGTGTCGAAGATCAAGGGGTGGGGGGCCCGGGCCGCGACGAGCAGCGCGATGGGGTCCGCGCCCAGACGTCGCGCGACGAACGACAGGGCTCGGGCCGAGCCCGTGTCGAGCCAGTGGGCGTCGTCGACGACGAGGAGCAGCGGCCCCGAGCCCTCGGCCGCCTCGGCGAGGAGCGCGAGCGTGGCGGCGTAGACCGCGAAGCGATCGCTGGCCCCGGGCGGGGCGAGGCCGAGGGCGCCCTCGAGCGCCGAACGCTGGTGGGACGTGAGCTCCGTCCGCCGGGCCAGCACGGGCTGCAGGAGCAGGGAGAGCGTCGCGTAGGGAAGCTCGGACTCCGACTCGACGGCCCGCGCCGACAGGGTCTGCATGCCCCGCGCCCGCTCGCGGGCGCAGGCGAGCAGGCAGGTCTTGCCGATCCCGGGCTCGCCGCGCACGACGAGGGCAACTCCGGCGCCTTCCCGCGCGCGAGCGATGAGGCCCTCGATCCGGGCAATCTCCTCGTTCCGCCCGACCAGCACGCACCCTCCTCGGAGGTGGCAGTGGACGGCCGGAAATTGTCTCCCTTGCCGAGGTTCCTGTCCACCTCCCTGCCCCTGCCTCCCGCCTCCTCGGGGTGCTCGGGCTCATGCTGGCGCATTCGCGCTACCTGAGCGCGGGAGTGACCGATTGAGGTGCTCGTCGGGACGGCGTGGAGCGGTGTGCGGGGACGGAGCGGAGCGCTCCCCCGGTGCTCCGTCCGCTGGGCGATCGGGCGCGGGTCGGTTCGCCAGGGGGAGAACGCCCGCCGACGCCGGAGCCGGAGCCGGAGCCCCCCCGGACGTCATCGCCGTGGTCGCCGCAGTCGTCGCCGCCGTCTCCGTGCTGGTCGTCATGATCGCCGCGCGCGACGCGCGCCGCCAGGTCCGCGCGCCCGAGCGCAGCAACGAGATCGCTGAACGCAGCGCGGCGGCGGCTGAGGCCAGCGCTCGGACATCCGAGCAGTCGGCGAGGGCCGCGGACGACAGCACTCGCAGCTCGGCGAAGGACACCGGACGCCGCGGAGCGGAGCGCTCAGGCGGCGGTGATCAGCAGCTCCTCGAAGCGGTGCTGGATCTTGTCGCGCAGGCGGATGGAGGACTCGACGTTGTGCCGCACGGGGTTGTCGTCCGAGGGGAACTCGTCGTGCCGCACCTGGCGACCTTCCACGTCTTGGCCTCGCCGTCGTTGTGCTCGACGTGCCCGTTCGGCTTGCGGTAGTGGAAGTCCACGCCGCGCTGCAGGAAGCGCGCGTGGAGCATGTAGAGCCACGCGATGTGCATGTGCACCACAAGGGCCTTCAGACTGCGCTCCGTCGCTCCCCGTTTGTAGAGGTCGACGGCCAGGCGGGCTCCTTCTTGGCCGCCGGCAGCGTGTGTCACCACTTCGGACGCTGGGGCATGCCGGAGGTGCCCGAGGTCGCGAAGGCGTTGGAGGTCTCGGGAGGCCACCTTTCACCGCTGGCGGGCGCGTACGGGGGGATGAAGGCCGATGGCGTCCGGCGCTTTGACCGCGGTGTGGCGAGTGATGCGCAGCAGCCGGATCGACTCGACCATGCGTCGCGCGGGACGCTCGACGCCGTCTACCCGATCGTCTACTTCGACGCGATGTGGGTGAAGGTCCGCGAGGACCGCTCGGTGCGCAACCGCGCCTGCTACCTGGCCGTCGGCGTGATAACCGGACAACTTCGCCTCGCGCTCCGGGTCAAGCTCAACCAATGAAAGCGCGTCACCGAACGCGGCCGCAAGCAATTCGCCCGCGCGCTCAGCAACTAGACGGCGCGTTCGGCCACGCCGCCGTCCAGGGCCATCTTGGGCATCCGGGCGAGCCGATCGAGCGCTTCCTGCTCCATGCGGATCCAGGTGTGGGGAACGAGGGTGCCGTGCGCTCCGACGGTGAGCAGGTCCTCGGCACCCTTGGGGCCGGCACTCCCGCCCGCGCTCCGCGTTCAGCCGCCTTCTTCGAGTCGCCGTGACCGGGCGTCGTGACCGGCACGATCTCGGCGCGGTGGCGAGTAGCGTTCGGCCGGATGCGGCTCACGGTCGTGACAGCCAGTCTGGCGGCAGCGGCGCTCTCCGGCTGCGGTGGCGGCGATGAGCCTGCGCCCGCCCCTGCAGCGACGAAGACCGGGAGCACTCG
>JALYMR010000021.1 GCA_030773615.1 Actinomycetota bacterium | reverse complement strand
CGGCCCCGTCCACGGGCGCTCAAGCCCCCCTCGGGGAGCGCCGAAGCAGGGGGCATGACCCCTGTGGACGCCCCCGCCCGCCAGCGCTTCCGGCTCGTCACCCGCTCGGACTTCGACGGCCTCGTCTGCGCGGCCCTGCTCCGGGAGCTCGAGCTCCTCGACGACATCCTCTTCGTCCACCCGAAGGACGTGCAGGACGGCAAGGTCGAGCTCTCGGCCCGCGACATCACGACGAACCTCCCCTACCGGCCGGAGGTCCACCTCGCCTTCGACCACCACGCCTCGGAGCTCGTCCGTGTCGAGGGACAACCGGCGAACCACGTCATCGTCGCCGAGGCCCCGTCGGCGGCGCGCGTCGTCTTCGAGCACTTCGGCGGCGCCGAGCGCTTCCCCCGGATGAGCGCGGAGCTCATGGCGGCCGTCGACCAGGCCGACAGCGCCGCGTTCTCACGCGAGGACGTCCTCGACCCCCAGGGCTGGGTCCTGCTCAGCTTCCTCATGGACCCGCGCACGGGCCTGGGCCGCTTCCGGGACTTCCGCGTCTCGAACTACGAGCTCATGCTCCAGCTCATCGACGCCTGCCTCGAGCTCAGCGCCGAGGAGGCGCTGCGGCTCCCCGACGTCGCCGAGCGCGTCGCGCTCTACCGCGAGCACGCCGCCGCCGCCCACGGCCAGATCGTGCGCTGCGCCACCGTGCACGGCAACGTCGTGGTCCTCGACCTCCGCGACGAGCAGGTCATCCACCCCACGAACCGCTTCACGATCTACGCGCTCTTCCCCCACTGCAACGTCTCGGTCCACGCGCTGTCGGGGCTCGCCCGGCAGAACACCGTGTTCGCCGTCGGGAAGTCCGTCCTCGACCGCAGCGCGCGCAGCGACGTCGGCGCGCTGATGCTCGAGCACGGCGGCGGCGGCCACGAGGCCGCCGGAACCTGCCAGGTGCCCAACGAGGAGGCCGAGACGGTGCTCGCCGAGATCGTCGGGCGGCTGCGCGCGGACGGCTAGGAGGATCGCTCCCGCGGTCCGTCGCGGAAGCGATCCTCGAGCCTCGTGCGAGGGGCCCGGGCGAGGCGCCGCGCGCCCGCCCGGACCGCCCTCGGCTACTGGGTGTTGACCGTGATCTTCGCCTCGCCGATCACGAGGCCCTCCTTCAGGGCGTCGATGCCGAAGGTCGTGTTGAGCAGCTCGGCGGCCTCGGCCTTGAGCTTCACCGTCGTGCCCTCGAGCACGGCGGTCCCGTTGTTCTTGACCTGCAGGGGCTGCAGCGTGCGGCCGTCGAGGAAGAACAGCGGGGCGCTCGGGGCGGCCTCCTTGCCGTTGACGGTCACCCGGCCGGTGAGCACGGAGGCGCCGGGGTCGACCACGAAGTTCGTCAGGCGCACCTTCTTGCCGCCGGCCGTCAGGCTCAGGCCGCTGCCCTCGTGATCCACGCGGCCCTGCACGTAGGGGGACACGGTGCCGGGCTTGTAGTAGGTCACGTTGCCGCCGGTGATCGGGAAGACGGCCGAGCCGTTCTTCGTGATCGTGGCGTCGCCGACCGGGGCCGGGGTGACCTTCAGGGACTCGAGCGCGCTGACGAAGCCGGCGTCGAGGGCGACGGCCGTCGTGCGGCCCGTGAGCTGATCGATCTGGGCGACGGGCTTGGGCTGGCTGGCAGGACGGGTGTCCTCGTTGGCGGCGCTCTCGGTCTCGTTGTCGCCGCCGCAGGCGGAGGCGCCGAGGGCCAGGGCAACTGTGGCGGCCAGCGTGGCGGGGGTCCGAAGTCGCATTGCGACTCCTTTCATCTCGTTTGTCTTTCCCTAAACGACGCCTACCCGCCAGCGGATGTTTAGGACGGATTAAGCGTCGCGGGCGCAGGCGTCCTGTGGACGCCGCCCCGGCCACTACGGTCCGGCCCATGACCGCGCCGACGACCACCGCCGACACCCTCGACGTCCTCGACCCCGCGACCGGCGCGCTGCTCGGGCGCATCCCCGCGGGCGGCGCCTCCGAGGCCGACGAGGCGGTGCGGGCGGCGCGCGCGGCCCAGC
>JALYMR010000020.1 GCA_030773615.1 Actinomycetota bacterium | reverse complement strand
CCGCGGCGCCCGGGTGACTGCGATCGAGCTCGCCGGCCAGGCTGGTGAGCCGCTCGCGGGCGGCCGCGTGGTCGTCGAGCTTCCACGCCTGCCGCAGCCGCCGCTTGACCGCAGCTCGGTCGCGCTCAGGCAGGTGCTCCAGCACATTCCTTTCCTTGTGGGTCGGTTTCGTCCGTGGAGGTAACCAGCCCGCTGCGACCACACCATCCGCGCCGACACCGCCTTCAAGCACGCGAACATCAGGCACGACTTCCACGCCCGGAAACGACCCAAGGAGGGTCGACCGCCCCAACGCGACCTCCGGGCGCGCGCGGCGCACCTTGTGGGCTCGGCGCTGAGAGGCGATGAGGAACCCGATGACGGCGGCCGGGCGGAAGCGCCGCCGCCAGCAGGCGCTCGAGCGGCTCCCGCGTCCACGCCTCCCCTTCGGTCGTCATCGCTGCTCGCCGCGCGCGGCCCCGCTGCGTAGCTGCGCGGCCAGCGTGCTGACGCTGGGCCGGTCGTCGGGGCCGGGGCTGCGGTAGATCGAGCGGATGGTGCCTGCGGCGTAGACGACGGCGTCGCCGCCGAGCTGCAGCGTGTCCTGCCCGCTCCACCCGGGGCGCCGGCCGCGGGCGAGGAGCTGCGCGGTAGCGCGCCCACACCCGCGGGTCGAGCCACACGCACCGTACCGAGCCCCGGCCGAAGCCGAAGGCGTCGTAGACGGCACGGTCGGGATCGCCAAAGAGCGGCATCCCGAGGCACAGCTCGCGCTCGAAGGCTCGCAGCAGGGCCGGCGCCGCGAAGGTGACGCATATGACGCGACCGGCGAGCTGCTCGCGCTGGCGCGACACCTCCACGAGGTGTCCCCGGCAGGGCAGGCAGCCGAGGTGGCGCAGGAAGATGAGCGCGGTCGCTTCGCCCGCCAGGGCGCGCAGCGAGATCTGACGGTCCCGGGGCGTGACGAGCGGCAGCTCGGGGAAGGGTCGCCGGGACGCAGCATGCGTTGTTGGACCTCGCGTCGGGTGCGACGGTTCGCGTGCGGCGTGCCAGCGTGTGAACCCCTGCCGGACGACCGTGGTCCAAGACACCGATGATCCTGCGCATCCTGCCCCTGCTCGTCGCCCTTTCGCTCGTCCTTGGCTGCGGGGGTGCCCAGAAGCGCGACGCGCAGGCGCCGGTGGCGGGCCCGGCCGGCACGTGGGAGGAGGTCCTGGCGCAGGCGCGCGGGCAGACGGTGAACTGGTGGCTGTACGGGGGCGACGAGCGCATCAACGCCTACGTGCGCGAGCGTGTCGTGCCCGCCGCCCGCGCGCTCGGCGTGACCCTGCGCCGCGTCCCGGTGACCGACACCGCCGACGCGGTCCGGCAGGTTGTCGCCGAGCGCCGCGCGGGGCGCACGTCGGGGGGCAGCGTGGACCTGGTCTGGATCAACGGCGAGAACTTCGCCTCCGGGAAGGAGGCGGGCCTGTGGCTGCGCGACTGGGCGCGCGACTTGCCCAACGCCCGCTACGTCGACTGGAGCGACCCCTCGGTGGCCACCGACTTCCAGGTCCCGGTCGACGGCCAGGAGTCGCCGTGGAGCCGCGCCACCTTCGTGTTCGCCCGAGACCCCGAGCGGATGCCGGAGGCCGCCGCCGACCTCGACGAGTTGCTGGAGTGGGCGCGCGAGCATCCCGGCCGCTTCACCTACCCCGCGCCCCCGGACTTCACGGGCTCCGCCTTCGTGCGCCAGGTCGTGCAGACCAAGGGCGAGGACGCCGCATTCGAGTACCTGCGAGAGCTCAAGCCGCTCATGTTCCGCAACGGCGAGGTCCTCCCGCGCTCGGAGGCCGAGCTCAACGAGCTGTTCTCCGCCGGCCAGGTCGACGTCGCCATGTCCTACGACGCGGCGTTCGTACTGAGCGGCGTCCGCAGAGGGCAGTTCCCCAGGCAAACGCGACCGTTCCTGCTCGGGGCGGGCGCCCTGACCAACGTCTCCTTCGTGACCATCCCCGCCGCCGCCGCGCACCGGGCCGGCGCCATGGTGGTCGCCGACCTCCTGCTCGACCCCCGGCTGCAGGCGGTCAAGGCCGACCCAGACGTGCTCGGGCAGCCCACGGTCCTCGACCTCTCCCGGCTCTCCCCCGAGCAACGGCGGCGCTTCAACACCCCTGCCTCCTCCCCCCACCTCCTGCGCGGTTTCGGGCAGCCGGTGCAGGAACTGCCCGCCGAGCGCGTTGGGGCGATCGAGGAGCGGTGGCGGCGCGAGGTCCTGCGGTAGCCGCGTGGGCGGGCGGGGGCGCGATCTGCTGCTGCTGGCCCCGGCGTGCCTCACGCTCGCAGCGCTCTTCGGCGGGGCGCTGGCCGGGATCGTGCGCACGTCGTTGCAGCCGCTCGGCGGCGAGACGAGCCTGCAGGCCTGGCGCTCGCTGCTGGCCGACCCCGCGTTCACGGACGCCGTGCTCTTCACGCTGCGCATCACGGTCGTGTCCACCGCGCTCGCGGCGGCCGCCGCGCTCGCCGTCGCGCTGCTGCTGCGCGAGCGAGGGAGCATCGTGCGGAGCGCGCTCGCGCTCCCCGTGCCCGTGCCGCACCTGCTCGTGGCCACGCTCGCCGTGCTGTGGCTCGCCCCCGGCGGTGTCGCGGACCGGGTGTTCGGCGGCGTCGGGGTGGAGCTCGTCCGCGACCGCGCCGGACTCGGGATCGTGCTCGTCTACGTCGTCAAGGAGACGCCGTTCCTGGTCCTGCTGGTGCTCGCGGCCTGCGGTCCCGCGCTGCGCGCGCGCGAGGAGGCCGCCGCCGTGCTGGGCGCCGGCCCCTGGCAGCGCCTGCGCTGGGTGACCTGGCCAGCCGTCCGCGGCCCGCTCGTCGTCGGGTCGATCATCGTCGCCGCCTACGTGGCGGGCGCCTTCGAGGTGCCGCTGATCATGGGCCCCAACGACCCGCCGACCCTGGCGACCTTCGCGTTCGAGGCCACCCAGCGCGACGTGCTCGCCGGCCAGGGGCGCGCCGCCGCGGCGCTGCTGGTGGCCTCCGCGCTCGCCGTGGTGCTCGCGCTGGCCGCCGTCCGCCTGGCCCGCGACGTCGAGGGCTCCTGAGAGCTTGGCGGTGAGCGGCCCTGTCATCCGTCCCGCCCGCCCACTCACCGGCGCGATCACCGTCGCCCTGGGAGCGCTCGTCGTGCTCGCGCTGGCCCCGCTCGTCGTGCGGGCGGGCGCGGACGTCTGGCGCGCACCGGCCGTGCTGCCCCAGCGCTGGGGCACCCGCGGCCTGGAGATCACCCTGGACAGCGGGGCGCTGCCCGCGCTCGGCCGCTCGGTGACCGTCGCGGTGGTGACCACCGCGATCGCCCTCGTGCTCGCCTGGCCCGCGGCCCGCGTACTGGGCGAGCGGCGCCTGCGCCACCCCGCCGCGATCTTCCTGCTGCTCGCCATGCCGCTGCTCGTGGCTCCGTACGCGGTCGGGACCGGCCTCACCGAGTGGTTCCTGCGGCTCGGGCTGGCGGGCAGCCTCGCCGGGCTGATCCTGGCCCACCTCGCCGTGGTCCTGCCCTACGCCGTGCTGCTGCTGCTTTCCGGCTTCGGCCCGGAGCTGCGCAGGCTCGAGGAGATGAGCCGCGCGAGCGGGCTCGCGCCGGCGCAGCGGCTGCGCTGGGTGACGCTGCCCGCGCTGCGCCCCACGCTCGCGGCCGCCGCCCTGCTGTCCTTCCTCGTGTCCTGGAGCCAGTACGGGACGAGCCTGGCCGTCGCACCCACGCAGCCAACGCTCCCCGTGGTCCTGCTGCCTTTCGTCGGGCGCGACCCGCAGACCGCGGCCGCGCTCTCGCTCCTCTTCCTCGCCCCCGCGCTGCTCGCGCTCGTCCTCGCCGTGCGCGCCGTCCGCCCGGTCGCGTGAGCGCGTCGCTGCACGTCCGCGGGCTCGTCGTCGCCCCCGGGGGCAGCCCGGTGCTGCGCGGCGTCGACCTCGACGTCCCCGCGGGCCGCCGCGCCGTGCTGGTCGGCCCCAGCGGCGCCGGCAAGACCACCCTGCTGCGAGCGATCGCCGGGCTCGAGCTCGTACGCAAGGGCACCATCGAGCTCGGCGGACGGCGCCTCGACGCGAAGGTCCCCAGCCACCGACGCCGGGTCGCGGTCGTCTTCCAGGAGCCCCGGCTGCTCGGGCACCTGCGCGTGGACGACAACGTCGCGCTCGCCCTGCGGGCCGCGGGCGTCGGCCGGCGCGAGCGTCGCCGCCGGGCGGCCGAGCGCCTGGCCGAGGT
>JALYMR010000019.1 GCA_030773615.1 Actinomycetota bacterium | reverse complement strand
GCCCGCGGCCGGGAGCGGGCGCGCGTCGTCGCGGCGCCGGCGGCCGTGGCCAGGGCCCTGCGCGTCGTCTACGACGGCTGACGTCCCGCCCGGGGTCGGGCGGTCGTCGAGGCCGGGCGACAGCCGCGGCGCGCGCTGCCGACAACAGGGCCATGACGACCGGGGCGAGGACGGGCTAGGTGGGGCGTGGCTAGGGTGCTGCTCGTCGACGACGACCCCGTCGTCGTCGAGCTCGTGCGCTTCCGGCTGCGCAAGGAGGGCCACCGCGTCCTCACCGCGGCGTCCGGCGAGGAGGCCCTCGGCGTCGTCGCCGAGCGAGGGCGGCCCGAGGTCGTCGTCCTCGACGTGAGCATGCCCCACATGGACGGCCTCGAGCTGCTCGGGGCGCTGCGCGGGCAGGACGGGCTCGCCGACGTGCCGGCGATCTTCCTCAGCGGGCGCCTCGACCCCGCCGACGTCGAGGCCGGGCGCGCGCTGGGCGCGACGTACCTCACGAAGCCGTTCGTCGCCAACGCGCTCCTGCGCGCGATCGAGCGTGCCCTCGAGCCGGTGGGCCCGAGCGACGACGGCGGCTGGTAGCGCGATCCGATGAGCGCGCCCGCACCGACGAGCGCGAGGATGCTCGCGCGCACGGCCGCCTTCGCCGCGCTCTACGCCGCCGCGGTGGTCCTCGGGCGCGAGACGCGCCTCGAGGGCACCCAGCTCTCCCTCGTGTGGCCGGCCGCGGGGGTCGCCATCCTGTGGCTGGCGGGCTCGTGGCGGCGCCCCGCCCTGCGGCGCCTCGACGTCGTCCTGCTCTTCGCCGTCGCCGCCGCGACGAACGCCGCCACGGGCGCGTCGGGCCGGCTCGCGCTGAGCTTCGGCGCCGCGAACGCCGTGCAGGCCGTCGTGGCGTGCGCGGTCTTCGCCCGGCTGCAGCCGGGCGCCTGGCGCCTCGAGAAGGCCAGGGACGTCGTCGCCCTCCTGGCCGCCTCGGTGACCGGGTCGGTCGCCAGCGCGGCCGTGGGCTCGGCCGGCGTGTGGCTCCTCACGGACCAGGTCTGGCCGCTGGCCCCCGCGGTCTGGGTGCCGCGCAACGCGACGAGCACGATCGTCGTCGCCGGCGCCGGCCTGCGGCTGCTCGCCACCTCGCGCCCGCGGGCGAGGGGCCGTCGCGTCGAGCGCGGCTGGGAGTTCGTCGGCTTCAACGCGGCGGCGATCGTCAGCCTCGGCGTGCTGTTCGCCCTGACGGCGGGCGTGCCCCTGGCGTTCCTGATCCTCCCCCTCGGCGTCTGGGTGGCGTTGCGCTTCAGCACGACGCTCGCCGCCGTGCACAGCCTGGTGAGCGGGGCGTCGCTCATCGCGCTGATCCTCCTCGGCGGGCAAGGGCCCTTCGAGCGCCAGGAGCCCGTCGCGGAGGTCATGGTCACCCAGGTCTTCATCGCGGTGACCGCCGTCATGACCCTCGTGCTCGCGCTCTACCGCGACGAGCGCCAGGTTCTCCTCGACGAGCGGCGCGCCCGCGAGCTCGAGCTCGGCCGGGCGCGCGACGCGGCCCTCGAGGCCTCGTGGATGAAGTCGCGCTTCCTGGCCAACATGAGCCATGAGATCCGCACCCCGATGAACGGGGTCATCGGGATGACCGAGCTCTTGCTCGAGAGCGGCCTCACGGACGAGCAGCGCCGGCTGGCCCGGACGCTCAGCACCTCCGGGCAGGCGCTGATGACCGTCATCGACGACATCCTGGACTTCTCGAAGGTGGAGGCGGGCAAGCTCGAGCTCAGGAGCGAGCCCTTCGCGGTCCGCGCCGCCGTCGAGGCGGCGGCGGGCCTCGTGGCCGAGCCCGCCCGCGGGAAGCGTCTCGTGCTCGAGGTGCTCGTGGAGGACGCCGTGCCCCGGATCGTGGTCGGTGACCCCGTGCGCGTGCAGCAGGTGCTCACGAACCTGCTCGCCAACGCCGTCAAGTTCACGCACGAGGGTGGCGTGAGCCTGCGCGTCGCGCCGGCCGGCGAGGGCGTCGTGCGCTTCGAGGTCGCGGACACGGGCATCGGCGTCCCGCCCGAGGCCCTCGACCACCTGTTCGAGCCCTTCGTGCAGGCCGACAGCTCGACGACGCGCAGCTTCGGCGGCACCGGCCTCGGGCTCAGCATCTGCCGCGAGCTCGTGCGGCTCATGGGCGGCGACATCGGCGTGACGAGCGAGGTGGGCGGCGGCAGCACGTTCTGGTGCACGGCGCGCCTGGAACCGGCCGAGCGGGCCGAGCCCGCGGCACTCGCCCCCGCCGAGCGGCCCCGGGCGGTGGGGGACGGCCTGAGCACCCTGGTCGTCGAGGACAACGCGGTCAACCAGGCGGTGGCGGCCCAGCTGCTGGCCAAGCGCGGCTTCCGGGTCGACGTGGCGGGCGACGGGCAGGAGGCGCTCGACGCCGTGGCCGCCCGGCCCTACGCCATCGTGCTCATGGATTGCCAGATGCCGAGGATGGACGGGTACACCGCGACCCGCGAGATCCGGCGCAGGGAGGGCGACGGCCCGCGCCTCCCGATCGTGGCGATGACCGCGAGCTTCCTCAAGGAGGACCGCGACGCCTGCGTCGCCGCGGGCATGGACGACCACCTGCCCAAGCCGCTCACCGGCGCGATGCTCGACGCGGTCGTGGGCCGGTGGGCGCGCCGGGCCCCCGGGGCGACGGTAGCCACCGCCCGTCCGGGCGACGACGAGCCGGGCGAGGGCCTCGGCGACCGTGACGGGGACATCAACGCCGACGTCGTGCGCAGCCTCCTGCTCGAGGTGGCGGGCGCGGACGACGCGGGCTTCCTGCGCGAGCTGCCCGCGCTGTTCGCCGACGAGGCGGCGGGGCGGCTCGCCGCCTCGCGC
>JALYMR010000018.1 GCA_030773615.1 Actinomycetota bacterium | reverse complement strand
GATGCGCGTCCGCGGGCGGGAAATCCTGGGGTAGCCCCCGGTCGGCCACGGGCTCCTCGCCCTGGGGCTGCTCTCGGCGCGGTGGCCGCCCCGGCCCCGCTCGTGGTGCACCCGGCGCTCGACCGGGTCGGGATTCGAACCCGGGTCTGACGGATTATGGGATCAGGGCTGGGTGGCTGGTTGGCTGGGGCTGACGGAGTTCCGGGCGCCGACGCGGTGGGACGAGGCTCGTTTCGACGATTGGGGAACAGGCTGGGGAACCGCCGGAGCGACGTCGCGACGCGCAAGTGTGCAGTCACGAGCGGGACCCCACGGGCGCGCGTGGCTCCAGCCGGCCGCGCAGACGCTCGCCGACTCGCCGCCGCTCGTCGTCCCAAGCAACAGTCCGCGGGACTGCTGCACCGGGCTCTCAGTGAGGCTCCGCGCTCGCAGGCCGGCACTCCACATCAGCGCGATGAGGGACGCACGCACGCTCCGAACGTCCCCTGCGGCAGATGGCTCCACAATGCCACGCGCGGTCCGGCCACGGCGACGGGACCGCTCACGTGGGATGATTCTGTTGAGGCATCGTGACCGTCCGTTGAAAGGCGAAGTCGTGCGGTGGACCTCGCAAGACAGATGACGCGTGAAGAGATGCTGCGGGCGCTTCAGGCCGACGTCAACGTGTGGCCCCAGCGCGTCAAGGAAGCAGGCGTCACAAACGCCGCAGGTGCCGCCTATGTGCCCGTGGCCCGCAACAACGAGATCCTGCGGACACCGAACGATCCAGCGGCGACCTACGCCTATATGGTCCGAACCTGGGAGGGGTCGGACGCCGAATCAGGGTCTGAGGGCTGGTACCGGATCATCGCGCAGGCCGGACCGACGCTCACGTGGGAATGGCTCATGGTCGATGGCGACAAGCCGTACGCACCTCTATTCTCCGCTGAGCTTCGCGAGCGCGTCCGGAGCGCGTTGGTCGCTGACGCTGGCTATACCGCCTGGGCCGAGCATCAGGCCCAGTCCGCCGCCGCCGCACAGGCCTCCGCGGACCGCATCAAACGCATACGCGAGGAGATGCGTAGCGGCAAGCGCAAGCGCCTCCATCTGCCGGAGCTCGACGAAGGGCTTTGATCCCCGGACGTGACTCCCCGGTGGCTGCCACGTTTCGCGCACAGGAGGAGCGGCGCAGTCACGTCCAAGCCCCGCTGCTCGTTGTCGTCCAAAGCGGTGGGCGGACCGACCGCCCGGCACGCAGATCAGGGGACGAGAACCGAACGGCCCACGACCCGGCCGGCCGCGAGGTCATCGAGCACCCGATCGGCGTCCTCAAGCGGGGCCCTTTCGTGCACGAGGGATCGCAGACGCCCCTCTGCGGCCAGAGCCACGACTTCGGCCAGTTCGGCGTGGGTGTTGCCGACCGAGGCGCGGATGCTCACCTCGGGGACGACAAGCGAGAGCGGGCTGACCTCGAGCGTGTCGAAGGAATAGCCAACGAACACCAGCCGTCCGCGCTTGGCCAGTGCCGCCAGCGACTCGCGCATCGTGTCTCTTGTCCCGACGAGCTCGAACACCGCATCGGCACCCCGCCCGGCCGTCGCGTCCTTGATCTGCTCGCCCACGCCGCCGGAAGAGGCGTCGATCGCCGCGTCGGCGCCCAGTTCGCTGGCCGCTCTCAACTTCTCCGGGGACCGGCTGACGGCGAGCGCCCGCATGCCCGCAAGCTTCAGAACCTGCACCAGGGCGAGTCCGACGCCTCCGGTCCCGTAGACGACGGCCGTGTCGCCGACGCGAAGTTCCGAGACACCTAGTGCGTGCAGCGCGGTAGCGGCGCTACAGCACAGCGGAGCGGCTTCGGCGGCGCTGATCCCGCGCGGCACGGCGACGAGCGCACTGGCCGGGACGCTGACGAACTCCGCGAAGCCACCGTCCGTGACGAACGCGAGGAAACCCACCGGCTGGTCACACAGGTGCTCCACGCCGGTGCGGCACGGACGGCAGTGCCGGCACGGGTGGAAGTAGTGAACCGCGACACGATCGCCCTCAGAGCAGCCGGAGACCCCGGGTCCGATCTGGGCGACCGTGCCAGCGACCTCATGTCCGAGAACGATCGGCGTCTTGGCCGGAGTCAGGAGCCCCTCGCGGAAGTGCAGCTCGGTCCCGCACACGCCTGCCGCTTCGACCGCGACGAGCACGTGACCCTCCTCAGCGGTCGGTCGCTTGATGTCCTCGACGCGCAGAGGGCGGTCAGGCCCCAGGAACTGGACGGCGCGCATAGTGCTCCCTTCGCTGGCATGACCCAGATCAGGTTCGACGGGTCAGCGCTAGGAAGCGCTCTCTCAGCCCCTCGGACAGGGACCCCCCGGGTAGACGTTGAGCGCAACACTGCTGCGGCCGCGCGACACTGTCCAGCTCGGCGCGAGTGGCAAGCCGACCGGCAGCACTGCCGCTTTCCATGCCATGCGGGGCATCGAACGGCGTCGTCGGCGCTCGCGGCGCGCTCCTCAGATTCGCGCAGAGCGACAGTCGCTGCCCGCGCGCAGCATGTCTCGTCACGCGCCACCTGACCCTCGCGCTCCATTGGTGGGTTCGACTGCTCCCTGATCTCATGCCGGGGTGACGAGGACGGGCGTGCCGGGCGCCGGGTAGCCGAGGCGAGCGGCGGCGCTCCCGCCGCGCAGGAAGAGCTCGAGGAAGCGTCGCTCGCCGCCGCCGCGCCGTGGCCAGCCGGAGGACCCGGGAGCCAGCGCGAGCTCGCCCTCGGCCACCGAGAAGCTGCCGTCGGACACGATGGCCGTCGTGGACGCGGCGCTCACGCGGACGAAAACGCGCTCGCCGTTGGCCGCCGCGCCTTTCTCGAGCGTCGTCTTGACGTTGCCGTAGCCATCCGTGTAGGCGACCACGTCGGCGGGCACGTCGGGCACGAGCTCGACCGGGACGGGCTCGCCCACCGCGCCGCGGTCACCGTCGACGAGCCGGCCGACGGCAGCGGGCAGGAAGTCGCGCGACCGGAACTGCGAGCCCGCAGCGGGCACGTCGAGGTACCAGAGCGCTGCCTCGCCCTGCAGAAAGGCGAGCGAGTGCCCGGAGTTCGGCCCCACCACGAGCGTGCCGTTCGGCGCCTCGCCGAGGGTGAACCGCTCCCCTTCGTTGGCGCGGCGAGCGTCCGAATCATCCTGCCGCGGAGCGACATTGTGGAAGACGACCCGCTCCGCCGGACCGTCGTTCAGCGCGAGCTGCGCCACCACAAAGCCCGCGGCCAGCGTGTCAAACGGCCCGACCGGCGTGGCAACGACCATCGCGGTGGGAAGCGCCGCCGCCAACTGCTGGGCCACCTCAGCAAAGGCCAGGTCCCCGGCCGGGCCGTAGTCGGCCACCACATGAACGAGCATGACCACGTTGTTCCCGGACACGCCACGCACCACCGACCGCGACTGCGCCTGCCCGCACTGCCGCCCATGGCAGGACCCACGCGTCGACAGCGCCTGCCCCACGCGCGAGAACATGCTCCGCTCAATCCTTCACCCAAGCGCTCCTCGCGCAGAGCGGCAACTCGCGCTGGTCGACACCGCCTCGTCCGCGCGTAGCCCAGCTCGTCGCGGTGCCCGCCGGCCGCCTGCTCGTCGTGGCCGTGCTCGGCGGGATGCACGTGCAGGAAGGCCCCGGCCCCCTCCCGCAGCGCCACGAGCTCGGGCGGTGTGAGCTCCATCGCCTCGCCGCGGCAAACCGCCCCACCGGCATCCGACCGTCTGGCTACCACGCGGACCGCGCGCGAGCGCGTAACCCCGAAGCGAGGCCGACGCCGCCACGCGTCGCGCGCCCGCGGCACCCCGCCTCCCCGGCGCCCGCTCCTCGTCGCCGCGGTAATGCCTGATCGACGAGGGCTACCAGCTTCCGAGATCGGGCCGAGTGACAGC
>JALYMR010000017.1 GCA_030773615.1 Actinomycetota bacterium | reverse complement strand
ACCGCAAGCTCGGCCTGCGCATCGACTTCGCCCTGCTCGCCGAGCCTCTCGCCGAGCGCCTCGTGCGCTGCGGGATCGACCGGGGGTACCGCAAGGGACCCAAGCCGTCGGATCACGCGCCGCTGCTGGTGGAGCTCGCGTAGGGGGCGGTCACGGGGCCGCGAGGACGGCGCGCACCCGCCCCCAGCCCGCGGGCTGGTCGAGGTGCAGGTCGTGACCGGCGTGGCGGAGCGTCGCGAGCGAGGCCGGCAGCTCGTCGACCATCCGCTGCGCCTCGCGCTCGGGAAGCCCGCCCCCGCCGAGCGCCCCGACCTCGTCGCGGGCCTGGTCGTGGCCGAGGCCTCGCCGACGGCGGCGAACGCCGATGCGCTCGCCGCGCTGCGCGAGACCCTCGACTGGCCGACGCCGTTCCCCCACGTACGAGGCGGCGCAAGCGATCTTCGGAGGCGACACCCTGGCCGGACGGACTGGGCCGCGGGCCTTGAGCACCGACCGGACGGGTGGTGGCCGTGGTTCGACCGGGACGTCCTGCTCGCCGCGTTCGAAGCGGTCGCCGGCCGCGACGACGGGGAGCGGTGGCGGCAGCTCCGCTGCCCGGTTCTGGTCGTCCGCGCAGACGGGGCGACGAGCAGGGCCACGCGCCCGCCGAACGACTGCCCGACGAGGATGGCGGGGGCGAGGCCGAGCGCTGCGATGAGCGCGACGGCGTCGGCGACGAACGCGTGCGGGGACAGGTCGAGCGGCCGCCGCTCGCTTGCGCCGTGGCCCCGCTGGTCGAGGGCGACCACCCGACGCGTCGGGGCGAGCCTCCCCGCGGTGTCCGCCCACTCGCCGGCGTAGCCCGCGAGCCCGTGCAGCAGCACGAGCGCGGGCCCGTCCGAGTCCTCCACGGCGAGGCGCACACCGTCGTGGCGAAGCAGATGGCGGCGTGCGAACGCAGGGAGCTGCACCTCGATCGGGTCCAGCATCCCCGCCACGTCCCGGACGTGCCCCTCGACGCCGCCCCCGTCGGGAGCGGCAAGCGGCGCGAGATCTCGCGTCCGCCCTGGCCGGCGGGACGGCGCTGAGATGCTCCCGCGTGCGAGCCGATCCGAGCGGCGTGTGAGAAGAAGCTCACCGCCCGCGGCCCTCCTCTTCTCACACCCGCGGCACGAGCGCGGGAAGATGACCTCATCACCCCGAGACGGACCCGTTCACCGCCAGGCTGCTGGGGCTCGTGGCGCTCGCCATCGGCGTGATCGCGCTCGCCCTGTCCGCCTCCCTGTGGTTCTCCGCCGTGGGGACTGCGATGGGCATGCCTCGACCTCGCGCTCGCCGGCGTGTCGATCGCGCTGCACCGCAGGGACGGGACGCGCGGCTGGAGCGCGATGCTCGCGATCGCTCTGTCCCTGCTCGCGGTCGCGCTGTTCCCCTTCTCGCTCTGAGCGTGCTCGTCCTGGCTTGAGTGCGTCTAGAGGCGCCCCCGCCGGAGCCCCCCGCCCCTACGCCCGCGCCGCCGCCTCCCCCCCGGGCAGCGCGTCGAGCAGCGGGCGTCCGCGCGTCTCGCGCCCGAGCAGCCCGACGACCGCCGCGGCGACGAGGAACGCGCCGCCGAACAGCATGAGCGCGGCGGCCTCCGAGCCGGCGAGGACGGTCGCCCCGAAGAGGGTCACGAGGGTCGCGGCGATCCGGGTCGTGGCGCTCGCCCAGCCCATCCCGGTGGCCCGCAGCCGGGTCGGGTAGAGCTCGGGCGTGTAGGCGTAGAGCGCGGCCCACGCCCCCAGCGCGAAGAAGCTCATGACGCAGGCGGCGAGCACGATCACCGCGGCGCTCTCAGCCACGGCGAAGAGCAGGGTGGCCAGGCCGCTGCCCACGAGGTAGCCCACGAGGGTTGGCCGGCGTCCGCGGCGCTCGACGAGCCAGGCCGCCGAGAGGTAGCCGGGCACCTGGGCGAGCGCGAGGAGGAACGCGTAGCCGTAGCTGCGCACGACGGAGAAGCCCCGGTCGACGAAGATCGTCGGGAGGTACACGAACAGGCCGTAGTAGGCCAGGCCGATGGCGAACCAGGCAAGCCAGAGCATGAGCGTCGAGCGGCGCGCGGCGGGGCTCCACAGGGACCCGAGGCCCGCGCGCTCGCGCGTGGCCGGGGCCGGGGCGAGCTCGCCCTCGGGCAGCGCGACCCCGTTCTCGCGCGCCATGCGCGCGAGAACCGCGCGCGCCTCCTCTGTGCGCCCCGCCGCAAGCAGGTAGCGGGGGGACTCGGGCACCCGCAGGCGGATCCAGAGCACGAGCAGCGCGGCGAGGGCCGAGCAGGCGAGCAGCGGCCGCCAGCCCAGGGCGGGGACGATGAGGAACGCGAGGCCGGCCACGACGACGGTGCCGACGGCCCAGAAGCTCTCGAGCACCACGAGCCAGCGCCCCCGGTCGCGGCGGGGCAGGACCTCGGCGAACAGGGAGAAGTCCAGGGGCAGCGCCCCGCCGAGCCCGAAGCCGGCGAGCAGCCGCGCGGCGGCGAGCGTCTCCGCGTTCGGCGCCAGGGCGGAGAGCAGCCCGAACACGGAGAAGATGAGCACGGTCAGCGCGAAGCCGCGACGGCGCCCGATGCGGTCGGCGACCGTGCCCCAGAACGCCGCCCCGAGCAGCATTCCGAGGAAGGCCGCGGCGGCGACGGTGCCCGCCTGCCCCGTCGACAGGCCGAACTCCTCGCGCACCCCGGGCAGGGCGAACCCGATGGCCAGCAGCTCCCCGGCGTCGGCCGCCCAGGTCATGCCGCAGACGAGCAGCAGGCGCTTCTGGAAGCGCCCGAACCCGATCCGGTCGACGACCTCGTCGAGGCTCAGCAGGGGCGCGGCGACGGGCGCGGCGGACATCTCGGGCTCCCGGGGAGTATTTTCGCCACTGGGACGAGAACGATGGGGAGCGTACCAGCAATCGACTCCGAGGCGAGAAGTCGGGTCTCGTCCCCCTACCCCGCCCCCGCCCACACCGCCGAGGCGGTGGTGCTGCGCGTGGCCGACGAGGGGCTGCAGACGCTGCTCTGGGAGCGCCGGGAGCCGCCGTTCGCCGGAAGCTGGGCGCTGCCGGGCGGCTACCTCGCGCCCGGCGAGTCGCTCGAGGCCTCCGCGCGCCGGCACC
>JALYMR010000016.1 GCA_030773615.1 Actinomycetota bacterium | reverse complement strand
CCCCGGGCCTCCACGGGCGTGGCGATCAGGCGCAGCGGATGCTCGTCGAGCTCCGGCACGAGCCGGCGGTCCACGACGACGGTCGCGGCCCTCGCCCGGGCGAGCTCGGCGGGCTCGAGCAGCGGCTTCGTCAGGCGCGCGGGGGAGCCGGCGAGCGCCGCACCGCGGTCGTCGAGGATCTGGGCGACGTGCTCCTCGGCCTCCGTGAGCCGCTCGACGTCCGAACGGCTGGACGGCGGTCCCGCGCGCTGGAAGAAGGTGGCGATGTCATCCGCGCGAGAGCGCAGCCCGTCCTCGAGCGTCCGGTCGAGCTCGGCGCCGAGCCGGAGGTGCAGGAAGAGCCCCGTCGCCGCGAGCACGCACGCCATGACGGCGGCGAAGACGAGCGTGAGCCTGACCGTGATAGGCAGGCGCTTCACGGAACCCCCTCCCGCGGTCCCCATGCTGGTGCCACCGCGCCGCGAGTCTCGCAGACCGCCCGCAACCGGTCCACCGATGCGCCGGGAACGAGTCGGGACCCGGCGGGGGGCTGGGGTCAGCTCAGCGCAAGGGGCGGCAGCCGACCCGGCCGCGGTCCAGCCTGCGCCCGCCCAGGGCGACGAACGCGAAACGCGCCGACCGGCGCCCCAGGCGCAGGCGCACCGCGCCCCACCGGTCGTCGTCGGCGAACGCCAGGCGGCGATCGTCGGCGTCGACGTCGTAGCGCTCCTTGCCCCCGGCGCCGACGACGAGCTGGACCATCCCGTCGATGGGCCGGAAGCGCTGCAGGTTGTGGTCGTGGGCGCCGAGCACGAGAACCGCGTGGCCGCGCAGGGCGTCCCACATCGGCGCCGTGTCCCCTTGGTCGCCGTGTGTGCCCGCGCTGAAGCGCGGCCGGTGCCAGAACGCCAGCCGGCACGTCCCCCGCGCCCTCCGCAGGGTCGCGCGCAGCCAGCGAAGCTGGGGCGAGCCCTCGCCGTGCGGGATCTCCGAGTTGAGGCTGAGCAGCTGCCAGCGGCCCACGCGGGTGGCGTAGTACGGCGGCACCGGCCGGCGGCGCGCGCGCCGCCAGTAGGGGTCGTAGCCCTCCTCGTGGTTCGACCACTCGTGGTTGCCCGGGGTCGGCGCCGTGATGCGATCCAGGCGGCCGTACACCGGGCGGTAGTGCTCCGCGTACTCCTCCGCGGTCCCGTCCGCGTACACGTCGCCGAGGTAGAGGAAGCGGGCCGGTCGCGCGCGGGCGATCTGATTCGCGAGCCGCCGCGCGTTGGCGCTGCCGTTGGCGCCGTCGCCGACCGCCCACACGGTGGGGGCGGCCCCGCGCGCCGGCGGGACGAACGAGCGGGTGAGCGCGGTCGGCGCGCTCGACGGGGAGACCGACGGCGTCGACGCCCCGAAGGCGACCCCCGCCGCCGCCGCCGCCAGCGCCGCGCCCGCCGGCGCGAGCCGAATCAGCCTGCGGCGGGTGCGCTGCCCATCGGCCCGATGCACCCAGAAGACGGTAGGGCCTGCACCTGCGGCTAGGTGCCACCGGCCACGCGGGTGACCTCTGCGATCGAGGTGCGCCCGGCGAGCACCTTCGCCAGCCCGTCCTCGCGCAGGCGGCGCATGCCCTGGCGCACGGCGACCTGGGCGATGCGGTCGGCAGGGGCACGCTCGATGGCCAGCGCGCGGATCTCGTCGCTGATCGGCATGACCTCGTAGAGGCCGACCCGGCCCCGGTAGCCCGTCTGGTTGCAGCGGGCGCAGCCCACGGGCTCGAAGGCCTCGACCTCGTCCTGGGCCACCGCGAACCCGCTGGCCCGCAGCACGTCGCCCCGCAGGGTCGCCGGGCGCCGGCAGCCCATGCACAGCGTGCGGGCCAGGCGCTGGGCGACGACGCAGTGGATCGAGCTCGCCACCAGGAACGGCTCGACCCCCATCTCGACGAGGCGGGTGATCGCGGTCGGCGCGTCGTTCGTGTGCAGGGTGGAGAGCACGAGGTGGCCGGTGAGGGCGGCCTCGACGGCGATCTGCGCGGTCTCCCGGTCGCGGATCTCGCCGACCATGATCACGTCGGGGTCGGCGCGCATCATGGAGCGAAGGCCCGTGGCGAAGTGCAGCCCGGCCTTCGCGTTGACCTGCACCTGGGTCACGCCGTCGAGCTGGTACTCCACGGGGTCCTCGATGGTGATGACGTTCTTCTCGGGGGTGTTGAGCTCCCCGAGCGCGGCGTAGAGCGTCGTGGACTTGCCCGATCCCGTGGGGCCCGTGGCGAGCACGGCGCCGTAGGGGCGGTGGAAGGCGTCCTCGAAGCGGGCGCGCTCGGCGTCGAGCATGCCCAGCCGGTCGAGCTCCATGACCACGGCGCCCTGGTCGAGGATGCGCATGACGACGTTCTCGCCGTGGACGCTCGGCAGCGTCACCACGCGCAGGTCGACGTGGTGGCCGTCGATGGCCAGGCCGACCCGCCCATCCTGGGGCAGGCGCCGCTCGGCGATGTCGAGCTCGGCCATGATCTTCACCCGCGAGACGACCCCGGCGATCATGCGGCGCGAGACGGTCGTGGTCTCCGTGAGCACCCCGTCGATGCGGAAGCGCACGCGCAGCCGGGTCGCGTCGGGCTCGAGGTGCACGTCGGAGGCCCCGAGCTCGACGGCCTGGGCGACGATCTGGTTCACGAGCCGCACGACGGGCGCGTCGTCGGCCGACTCCCGCAGGTCGACGACCTCGACCGGGCCCCGGGCGACCTCCTCGTCGCGCTCGGCGTCCGTGACGACGTCGTCGAGCCGGGTGAGGCGGCTGACCAGGGCGCTGATGTCCTCCCGGCTGGCCACCGCGGGGTGGATGTCGAGCCCGGTCATGATGGCCAGGTCGTCGACGGCGAGCACGTTGGCCGGGTCGGCCATGGCCACGAGCAGGCGGCGCTCGTCGAGATGGGCGACGGGGACGGCCTCGTAACGCCGGGCGGCCGCGGGGGAGATGAGGTTGGCCGCGGCCATGTCGACCGCGAAGACGCTGAGGTCGAGGTGGTCGAGGCCGTGGCGCTCGGCCGTGGCCCGGGCCAGGCCGTCCTGGGTCAGCGCCCCCGCCTCGAGCAGGATGCGCTCGGGGGTCGCGCCCGCGGCGCGGGCGACCTCGAGCGCCTGCTCGACGTCGGCGGCCTCGGCGAGGCGCATCGCCACCACGACCTCGGCCAGGAAGCGGGGCGGGCCGCCGCGGCGCGTGGGCGGGGTGACGCCGTCCCAGCCCGGGGCGTGGGCGGGGTGGTCAGCGGGGCTGGGGGCGGGCGGGCGCATGGCTGGGGCTCGGGGCCGCGCCCGCGGCACGCCGCATGGCGCCCAGCGGCGCCTCGCGCCCCGTCCACGCCGAGAAGCTCAGCGCCCCCTGGTGCACGAGCACCTCCAGGCCGTCCACGGTTGCCACCCCCCGCCGCTGCGCCTCGCGCACGAGCAGGGTGCCGCCGGGGCGGTAGACGAGGTCCACGATGGTCGCGTACCTCGCGAGGCAGTCGGGCGCGAGGGGCAGGTCCTTGAACGTCGCGGACGGATCGTCGAGACCGACCGAGGTGCACTGCACGAGCACGTCCGCCGGCCCGGCCCTCGCCGTCGCCCCCACGCCGAGGTCCGCCGCGAGCCGCTGCGCCCGCTCAGCGCCCCGGTTCCACACGAGGACGTCGGCGCCGGCCTCGCGCAGCGCGAACGC
>JALYMR010000015.1 GCA_030773615.1 Actinomycetota bacterium | reverse complement strand
GTGCCCAGGGACTCGTGCTCGTCCCAGTAGGCGCCGAGCGCGTCCTCCCACGCCGCCGCCGTCATCGCCGGCCTGCCCGGCGGGTCGCTGAGGGCGGCCGCGGCGGCCTCGAGCCGCCCGAGCTCGTCGGGGCGGTCCCGGGAGGCGAGCTGGACCTTCTGGAACAGCGCGTTGCGGACCATCACCGTGAAGGCGCGCTCGTTCGCGGTGATCGGCCGCGGCGGCGGGCCCCCGGCCGCCGCGCCGGTCGCCGCCCGCTCGACGGCCTGCGGATCGGTCAGCGCCTCCCACTCGTCGAGCAGGCTCGAGTCGGTCTGGCGGACCGTCTCGCCGAGCCACTCGATGATCGCGTCGAGCTCGTCGGTCTTGACCTGCTCGGGCACCGTCCGCCGCAGGGCGCGGTAGGCGTCGCTCAGGTAGCGCAGCACGAGGCCCTCCGAGCGCGTCAGCCCGTAGTGCGCGATGAGCTCGCTGAACGTCCGCCCCTGCTCGTACATGTCGCGCACCACCGACTTCGGCGAGAGGTCGGACTCGCGCACCCAGGGGTGGGTCTCGCGGTAGGCGTGGAACAGGTCCTGCAGCGGCTCGGCCAGCGGCTTGGGGTACGTGACCTCCTCGAGCAGCTGCATGCGCTCGTCGTACTCGATGCCCTCGGCCTTCATCTCGGCGACCGCCTCCCCGCGTGCCTCGTTGGCCTGCGCCATGAGCACGGGGAAGGGATCGTCCAGTATCGCCTCGACGACCGAGAGCACGTCGAGGGCGTGGTGCTCGGACTCGGGGTCGAGCAGCTCCAGCGCGGCGAGGGCGAACGACGCGAGCGGCTGGTTGAGCGCGAAGTCCTCCTGCAGCTCGACCGCCAGCCGCAGCGTGCGGCCGTCGGTGTCGGCCTCGGGCAGCCACTCGAGGACGCCCGCGGCGAGGAGCTCGTCCCCGAGCGCCCGGGCCTGCTCGGCGAGCCGCTGGCGCCCGCGCTCGTCCTCGTGGTTGTCCTCCATCAGCGCCCGCATGGCCTCGACCGGGTCGCGCGGCTGGTTGACGACGTTGAGGATCATCGAGTGGTCGACCCGCATCCGCGACACGAGCGCCTCGGGCGCCGCGTCCCGCAGGCGCGCGAACGTCTCCTCCGTCCAGCTCACCTCGCCCTCCGGCGGCTTGCGGGCCTGGACCTTGCGGCGCTTCTTGGGGTCGTCGCCCGCCTTCGCGAGCGCCCGGATGCGCTCGATCACGTGCTCGGGCGCCTGCACCACGACATAGCCCGAGGTGTCGAAGCCCGCGCGCCCGGCGCGCCCGGCAATCTGGTGGAACTCGCGCGCCTTGAGCAGCCGGTGCCGCGCACCGTCGAACTTGGCGAGGCCCGTGAAGACCACCGTCCTGATCGGGACGTTGATGCCGACGCCGAGCGTGTCGGTGCCGCAGATCACCTTCAGCAGGCCCGTCTGGGCGAGCTGCTCGACCAGCCGCCGGTAGCGCGGCAGCATGCCGGCGTGGTGCACGCCGATGCCGCTGCGCACGAGCTTGGAGAGCGTGCGGCCGAACCCGGCCGTGAACCGGAAGGCGCCGATCTCCTCCGCGATCGCGTCGCGCTCCTCCCGGGTGCAGAGCTTCGCCGAGAGCAGCGCCTGCGCGCGCTCGAGCGCCGAGGCCTGGGTGAAGTGCACGACGTAGATCGGCGCCTGATCGGTCGCCGCGAGCTCCTCGAGCAGCTCGTGCAGCGGCTGCACCGACCAGGCGTAGGTGAGCGGGACGGGTCGCTGCGCGTCGGCGATCAGGGCCGTCTCGCGGCCCGTCCTGCGCGTGAGGTCGGTGGTGATGGCGCTGACGTCACCAAGCGTCGCCGACATGAGCAGGAACTGCGCCTGGGGCAGGCACAGCAGCGGCACCTGCCACGCCCAGCCGCGCTGGCCGTCGGCGTAGAAGTGGAACTCGTCCATGACGACCTGGCCGACGCGCGCGGCAGCGCCCTCGCGCAGGGCGAGGTTCGCCAGCACCTCCGCCGTGCAGCAGACGATCGGCGCCTGCGGGTTGACCGACGCGTCCCCGGTCAGCATGCCGACGCGCTCGGCGCCGAAGATCCCGCACAGGGCGAAGAACTTCTCCGACACGAGCGCCTTGATCGGCGCGGTGTAGAAGGTGGTCCGGCCCTCGGCCAGCGCGGCGAAGTGCGCCGCGACCGCGACGAGCGACTTCCCCGAGCCGGTCGGCGTGGCCAGCACGACGTTCCTCGCGTCGAACAGCTCGATCACCGCCTCCTCCTGATGGGGGTAGAGGCTCAGACCGAGCTCGGTCGTCCAGCCGGTGAACGCGTCGAACAGGGCGTCGGCGCTGGGCTCGGTGGGGAGCGCGTCGACCAGGGTCATGCGACCCGCGCCACGGTAGCCGCGTGCACCAGACGCGACCCGGCGATCGACGCCGCTCCTGGGGTTCCGGATCGCCCGAGCGGGAAATCTAGAGGCAACGCAACCGCATCCGAGAGAGGAGCAAGCACCATGGGATTGATCAGCGGCTTGATGAAGGCGGGCATCGCCAAGAAGGCCTTCGACGCAGCCAACAAGCCCGAGAACCAGCGCAAGATCAGGGAGCTCGTCGGCAAGGCGCGCGCCAAGAAGGGTGCGAGGCGGTAAGAGGCCGCCACGCGTCAGGCCACCCGCGGAGTGGCTGCGCGCGTCGCGCGCAAGGGCAGGAGCGCCGCCGCCTGTCGTTCTGAACCCTGCCCCGCCGCCGGTGCGCCTCGTCGCGCGAAGCGAGGCTGAGCTCCGGCCTGCGCCTGCTGCGCGTCGCCGGGGCGCCGCACCGCGTTACTTTCGAACGAGGGCGATGTGCGACGATCCCGGCCGTTCGTCCTGCCGCCTCGCATCGTGTCGCTCCCCGCCCGAGTGGTCGGCGGAGCGGCCGGGCACGATGCCCGACCGTTCCGTCGAAGTCCTCACACGCCTTGCCTCGACGCTCACGGCGAGCGTTGTCTGACCGTTTTGGCGCAGGCAGGCGAACATGTCGTGCTGGCGGGCTCGGGAGTAGTTGTCCAGCCGCGTCCTGTGCTCGAGACGCCCGAAGACTTCGTCGGCGTCGCTGGCGACGTCAGACAAACGGCCCCACAGCTCGTCTGAGCCATCCCGGGTCAGGTGGAGGCTCTATGGGTTGGCGGGCAGAGGTTCGGTCCTGTTCTTGTTGGGATGGTGATCGATCTCGAACTGGGTGGGCGAGAGGTCGCCCAGGCTGGAGTGCAAGCGCGTGTGGTTGAACCAGCCGAGGTACCTCGCGACGGCCAGCTCGGCCTCGAAGCGCGTCCTGAACGGGCGGCCCTGGACGAGCTCGGCCTTGAGGGTGCCGACGAACGAC
>JALYMR010000014.1 GCA_030773615.1 Actinomycetota bacterium | reverse complement strand
AGCGCGATCGCCGCCTCCGGCGTGAGGGCGACGAGCTCCTCGACCTGCAGGCGCCCGTCGGCGAGGTCCGTGAGGTCGTCGTGGCCCTCGACGACGCGGTGCAGCGCGTAGCCCTCGTCGCTGCCGGGCCCCTCGAAGACGACGACCCGCCGCTCGCCGATCTCGTCGGGCTCCCAGCCGAACTGCGCGTGGCGCCAGTAGCGCTCGTCGCGCGCGGGCAGGCCGGGACGGCGCGCGCGCTCGCGCTCGGCCAGGGGGGCCAGCCGGGGGCCGAGCTCGCATCGGCGGGGAGGGCGACGAGGCGCCCGGGGGCAGGGCCACGTCGGCGCGGAAGGCGGCGTGGGGACGGGCGAGCGCAGCGCGCGGTGCGGCGTGGCCATCCCGAAGCCGAAGCGCCCGTAAATGGGCGACTCCGCCGCCCACAGCGCGGCGACGACGTCCCCGCGCTCGCGGGCGTCGGCGAGCAGGCGCTCCATGAGGCCGGTCATGAGCCCCTGTCGGCGGTGGGTGGGCAGGACGGCCACGGCGGTGACCCCGGTCGCGGGCAGCGCGCCACCGGGCACGGAGAGCGTGAAGGGCAGGGCGGAGGCGCCGGCCACCCAGCCGTCCCCGTCGCGCCACCCGAGCGTCCGGTCGAGGTCGAGCAGCGCCCGCTCGTCGGGCATGACCTCGGGGTGGAACCGCCCGCCGAACCCGTAGGTCACGGCGCGTACCCAGGCCTCGAACGCCTCGGGCTTGACGCGGCGAAGCTCCATGACGCCCTCTCTGCCCGGCGCCGGGGCGGTACCACGCGTCACCAGGGCGCGCACGGCGTCCCCGGTGAGGCCGGCCAGCCCGAGGCGCCGCAGCTCGGCGGCGGGGACCACGTCCTGGATCGGGCGACCGGCCGGAGAGCTCGGCGACCCGGGCCTGGACGGGGGCGAGGCTCACCCCGGGATGGATCGGTGGGTGGGTGGGGCCCTCGAGCCCGTCGCGCCCTCCCCGGCGGGGAGGAGGGCCACCCGGGGCGTCGAACCCCCCACTCGCCGATGAAGCGAGCCGCCACCGCCTCGACGCCAGCCTCCCTCTCGCGCTACATCGAGGAGCGCTTCGACGAGTTCTCGCGCTCCCAGAAGGACGTCGCGCAGTACATCGTCGACCACCTCGACGACGTCGCCTTCCTCACCGCGGAGGAGCTCGCGCGCCGCGCGAGCACCTCGAGCTCGACCGTGGTGCGCTTCGCGCAGGCGCTCGGCTTCGAGGGCTACCCCGAGCTCCAGGGCTCCGCCCGCGAGGAGTACCGCCGCCGCCACGCGCCGCCCGGGGAGGCCGCCGGCCCCGGGTCGCCGCCGCCCCTGTTCTCGCTCGACCAGAGCGGCTTCGAGACCGCGCTCGCGGCCGACCACCTCAACGTGGAGGAGACGGCGCGCAAGGCCTCGCGCGCCGACGTCGAGCAGGCCATCGACGCGATCGCCTCGACCCCGAAGCTCCTCGTGGCGGGCACGGACCAGATGGCCTTCTTCGCGTCGTACCTGCGCCACCTGCTCATGCTCCTCGACCTGCGGGCGGAGATCGTCGCGAGCCCCTCGCAGGAGGCGCTCGGCCGCCTGGGCCGCATCGACGCGGACACGCTCGTCATCGGCCTGTCCGCCGGACGGGCCCACCCGCTCGTCGTGCGCGCGATGAAGGTCGCCCGCCACCGCCGGGCGCGCACGCTCGCCATCACCGACGCCACGCTCTCCGAGGTCGCGAAGCTCGCCCAGCTTCGCCTCTACTACTCCTCGAACAGCCCCGCCTACGTCCGCTCGCACACCGCGCTGCTGGCCATGGTCCAGGCGCTGGCCTACGGCCTCTACAGCCGCGACATCGAGGGCTACCAGGACCGGATCAAGGCCTTCCGGCTGCAGTAGGGGGGCGCTACCCTTGACGGCGTGAGCGCGCTGCACGACGAAGCCACGTTCCGGGTCAAGGTCGGCCTCGCCGAGATGCTCAAGGGCGGCGTCATCATGGACGTCGTCACCCCCGAGCAGGCGCGCATCGCCGAGGACGCCGGTGCGGTCGCGGTCATGGCCCTCGAGCGCGTCCCGTCCGACATCCGCCGCGACGGCGGCGTGGCCCGCATGTCCGACCCGGTCATGATCCGCGGGATCCAGGACGCGGTGAGCATCCCCGTGATGGCCAAGGCCCGCATCGGCCACTTCGCCGAGGCGCAGGTGCTCGAGGCGCTCGAGGTCGACTTCATCGACGAGTCCGAGGTCCTCACCCCCGCCGACGAGGCCCACCACGTCGACAAGTGGGCGTTCCGCATCCCGTTCGTGTGCGGGGCGACGAACCTGGGCGAGGCGCTGCGGCGGATCGCCGAGGGCGCGGTCATGATCCGCTCGAAGGGCGAGGCGGGCACGGGCGACGTCGTCGAGGCGGTGCGCCACATGCGCGCGATCACCGGCACCCTGCGCCGGCTGACCACGCTCGACGAGCCCGAGCTCGCCGGCGCGGCGAAGGACCTCCAGGCCCCGCTTGACCTCGTGCGCCGGGTGGCCCGCGAGGGCGCGCTGCCCGTCCCGCTCTTCTCCGCCGGCGGCATCGCCACCCCCGCCGACGCGTCGCTGCTCATGCAGCTCGGGGCACAGGCCGTGTTCGTCGGCTCGGGCATCTTCAAGAGCGAGGACCCCGAGCGGCGCGCCCGCGCCATCGTCGACGCGACCACGAACTTCCGTGACCCCGCGCGCGTGGCGCAGGCCTCCGAGGGGCTCGGCGGGGCGATGAGGAGCCTCGAGGCGCGCAAGCTCGACGAGCACCAGCTGCTCGCCTCGCGCGGGTGGTAGCCCGAGCCGCGTGAGCACGGTCCC
>JALYMR010000013.1 GCA_030773615.1 Actinomycetota bacterium | reverse complement strand
CGCAACCATGACGGAGTCTGCTTCAGTCCCCCGCGTGCGCGGGGGGTCGAACCTGGACGCATCTCTCGGGTCCGAGGACCCGGAGGTGCGCATGCTGTTGAGTTTTCAAAGACCGCCGCGTCTCCCGCGGGGGGGACTCCCCCTGCCGACGCCGGAGGGCTGACCCCTCCGCTCGGACTGAGCATCATAGCACCCCCGATAGGGGGCCGGAAGGCCCCGGAGGGCGCTTCCCTGCTCGCTGAGAGCACTGTAGCGCGCCCGCCGAGTGATCGGCGCAGCCGTCGAAACCTTCAACCCGCCCGGCGCAGGCGGCGGAACTGCCGGCGCCCGACCTGCAGCACGCGCCCGTCGAGGCGCGCGGCGTCCACGTCGACGTCGTCGGGCCCCAGCGGGTCGCCGTCGAGGCGCACGGCCCCCTGGGCGAGCAGCCGGCGGGCATCGGAGCGCGAGCCGCCGAAGTGCTCGCTGATGAGCGCGGGGAGGTGCACGGCGCCGTCCGTGACGGCGAAGGCGACCTCGCCGAGCTCCTCGGGCACCCCGCGCTGCACGAACACGCGGGCGAAGTGCTCCGCGGCGGCCTGGGCCGCCGGCCGCCCGTGAAAGCGCTCGACGAGCCGCCGGGCCAGCGCGTGCTTCGCGTCGCGCGGACCGCGATCGGCCGGCGCGGGCTCGCCGAGCAGGAGCGCGTGCCAGCCCCCGAGGGCGGTGTCGGGCACGCTCAGCACCTTGCCGTACATGTCCTCGGGCGCGTCCCGGACGGCGACGTGGTTCGCGAGCGACTTCGACATCTTCCGCTCCCCGTCCAGGCCGGGGAGGATGGGCAGCGTCATCGCGACCTGCTCGGGCTGGCCGAAGGCGCGCTGGACGTCGCGGCCGAGGAGGAGGTTGAAGGTCTGGTCGGTCCCGCCGAGCTCGACGTCGGCGCGCACGGCCACGGAGTCGTAGGCCTGCAGGAGGGGGTAGAGCAGCTCGAGGATGGTGATGGGCTCGCGCCGGGCCTGCCGGGCGGCGAAGTCCTCGCGCTCGAGCAGCTGCGCGACGGTGGTCGTGCGGGCCAGGCGGAACAGCTCGTCCATGCGCATGTCGAGCCACTCCGAGTTGCGCCGGACCTCGACCCGCCCGGGATCGAGCACGGCTGCCGCCTGGTCCTGGTAGGTGCGCGCGTTGCGCTCGATCTCCTCGGGGGCGAGCACGGGGCGCGTCGTGGAGCGCCCGCTCGGGTCCCCCACGCGGGCGGTGTAGTCGCCGACGATGAGCACCACGACGTGCCCGAGGTCCTGGAACTCGCGGAGCTTCTGGAGGACCACGGTGTGCCCGAGGTGCAGGTCGGGGGCGGTCGGGTCGAGCCCGAGCTTGACCCGCAGGGGGCGGCCGAGCGCGAGCTTGCGCTCGAGCTCGCCGGCGGGAAGGCACCCGGCCGCGTTGCGGGTGAGGAAGGCGGCGTCGGCCGCGGGGGCGTCCATCCGCGCCAATGCTACGGTCGGCCGCTTCGCATGCGCGTGCGCGTCAAGAAGCTGCGGCTTGCCTTCATCCTGGCCGGGCTCTCCCTCCTCGCCTTCGTGTCCACCGCCTTCGGGATGCTCATGGCCGTCGCCGGCGACGTGCCCGAGCTGGCCAGCGCGCGGGCCTTCGACCCCTCGGCGAACTCCGTGCTCGAGGACGTCCATGGGGAGCGCCTCAGCGTCCTGACCTCGAACGAGGGGCGGATCATCCTGCGCGCCGACGAGATCGGCCTCGCCGCGCAGCACGCGGTCATCGCGGTCGAGGACCAGCGCTTCTTCGAGCACGAGGGGGTCGACCCGCGCGGCATGGCCCGGGCGCTCGTCCAGGACCTCATGCAGGGCCGCGCCGCCCAGGGCGGCTCGACCATCGCCCAGCAGTTCGTCAAGAACGCGACGAAGGCCCAGGACGAGCGGACGGTCACCCAGAAGCTGCGCGAGGCGGCACTCGCTTTCCACCTCAACCGCAAGTGGCCCAAGCAGCGCATCCTCACGGAGTACCTCAACTCGATCTACTACGGCAACGGCGCCTACGGGATCGAGTCGGCGGCCCGGACGTACTTCGGCGACGACGTGAACCACCGCGGCTGCGGCCCGCCCCGCCGGCGCTGCGCGGCCGAGCTCAAGCCCCACGAGGGCGCGCTGCTCGCCGCGGTGATCGCCTCCCCCGGCGCGTACGACCCCGTCGCGCGGCCCGCCGCCGCGCGGGCGCGCCGCGACCTCGTGCTGCGCAAGATGCAGGCCCAGGGCTACCTCACGGGTCCCGAGCTCGCGCGTGCGCTCGCCGAGCCCCTGCCCCCGCGCTCGCAGGTCAACCCGCCCGTGCCCCGGGCGATCACCCCCGCCACGGCGTATTTCGCGACCTGGGTCCGTCAGCAGCTCGCCGATCGCTACGGGGCCCGCCGCGCGTTCGAGGGCGGCCTCGAGGTGCGCACGACGCTCGACCTCGGGCTCCAGCGCGCGGCGGAGCGGGCGGTCGGGAGCTGGCTCGGCGACCTCGGGCCGGCCGCCGCCGTCGTCGCCCTGGACAACGACACGGGCGAGGTCCGCGCGATGGTGGGCGGCTCGGACTACCGCCGCCGGCCGTTCAACCTCGCCACCCAGGGGCAGCGCCAGCCCGGGTCGGCGTTCAAGCCGTTCGTGCTCGCGACCGCGCTCAAGGAGGGCATCTCCCCCGGCTCGCTCTGGTACTCCGGGCGCAAGTCGTTCCCGCTGCCCAGCTCGCGGGGGCGCGACCGCTTCGTGCCCCGCAACTACGAGGACACCTACCTCGGGCCGACGACGCTCGCCCGGGCGACCGCCACCTCGGACAACTCCGTCTACGCGGAGCTCGGGATCAAGGTGGGCGTGGGCGACGTCGCCCGCACGGCGCGCCGGCTGGGAATCCGCACCCCCGTCTCGCGCAACTACGCGATGACCCTCGGCGGGCTCAAGGAGGGCGTGACGACGCTCGACATGGCCCACGCCTACCAGACGCTGGCCGCCGGCGGCCGCCGGATCACGGGGACGATGGGCACGGGGAAGGACGGGCCGGTGGCCATCCGCGCCGTGCGTCGGGGCGACCGCCGCGAGGAGAACCGCCCCCTGCGCGAGCGCGTCCTCGACGAGGACGTGGCCGAGGCCACGACCGGGGTGCTCGCCTCCGTCATCGAGTCGGGGACGGCGACGCGCGCGGACCTCGGCCCGGTGCCCGCCTGGGGCAAGACGGGCACCACGGAGAACTACGGCGACGCCTGGTTCGTCGGGGCCACCGACGAGCTGACCGTCGCGGTGTGGGTCGGCTACCCCGACCGGATGCGCCCCATGGAGACGGAGTGGCGCGGCCAGCCCGTCGCCGGCGGCACCTTCCCCGCGGCGATCTGGCGCAGCTTCATGCTCGACGCCCTGCGCCTGGCCTGCGACAGCGAGCGCGAGCAGGAGACGGAGCGCTGCGAGGCGGCCGGCCTGGGGCCCGCGCCCGAGCCGCCCGCGCCCGGGGCCCCGCC
>JALYMR010000012.1 GCA_030773615.1 Actinomycetota bacterium | reverse complement strand
CGAGCTGCGTGCCTGGCTCGCCGGGCGCACGGCGCGAGGGGGCCGACCGGCGCCTCGCCGCGGCGCTCGAGGCCGCGGCCGGTGAGGTCGAGCGTCGTCACGGGGTGGCGGTCGAGGTGGTCACCGTGGGGGACGCCGAGCTCGACCCCGGCGGCGAGGCCGTCGTGGCCGCCGCGCGCGAGGCGATGACGAACGCGGCGAAGTTCGGGGGCGACGGGCCCGTCGACGTGTACGCCGAGGCGGGCCCGGAGCGCCAGGTCTTCGTGCGCGATCGCGGCCCGGGCTTCGCCCCCGAGACGGTCCCGGGCGACCGGCGCGGGGTCCGCGAGTCGCTCGTGGGCCGCATGGCCCGCACGGCGGGCGCGCGACGATCTACGCGGCACCCGGGGAGGGCACGGAGGTCGAGCTCGTCCTGGAGCGCCGGTGATCCGCGTCGTCGTCGTCGACGACCACGCGCTCGTGCGGGCCGGGGTGCGCGCCGAGCTCGAGGGGCGCGTGGAGGTCGTCGGCGAGGCGGCCGGGGTGGACGAGGCCGTGCGCACCGTGACGGCCACGGACCCGGACGTCGTCGTCCTCGACGTCCACATGCCCGAGGGCGGCGGGGTCGAGGTCATCCGCCGGGTCGCGGCGCAGCGGCCCGCGGTCCGCTTCCTCGCCCTGAGCGTCTCGGACGCCGCCGAGGACGTCATCGCGGTCATCCGGGCCGGCGCGCGCGGCTACGTGACGAAGTCGATCGCCGGCGCCGACCTGGCCGACGCCGTGCGGCGGGTGCACGAGGGCGACGCCGTCTTCTCCCCGCGCCTGGCCGGGTTCGTGCTCGACGCGTTCACCGGCGCGCCGCCGAGCGAGACCCCGAGCTCGACGCGCTCACCGCCCGCGAGCGCGAGGTCCTCCAGCACATCGCCCGCGGCTACCTGTACACAAGGAGATCGCGCTGCGGCTGGGCGTCTCGGCGAAGACCGTCGAGGCCCACGTCGCCGCCGTCCTGCGCAAGCTCCAGCTCTCGAACCGCCACGAGCTCTCGCGCTGGGCCGCGCAGCGACGCCTGGTCTAGCTCGGGGTAGGGACCCCCTCCGTGAACACCCCCGAGCGCGAGCCCTTCCGCGTCGAGCTGCCGCTGCGCCATCGCGACCTCGACACCCTCGGGCACCTCAACCAGGCCGTCTATCACGAGCTGCTCGAGGAGGTCCGCAGCGCCTTCCTGCGCGAGGTCCTCCCCGACCTCTCGCCCGCGGGGTACGTCCTCGCCCGCGTCGAGCTCGACTACCGCCGCGAGGTGACGGCGGCGCACCGCACGGTGACCGGCGAGGCGCGGGTGAGCGGCTTCGGCCGCTCACGGGTGGAGCTCGAGCAGCGGCTCCTGCGGCCCGACGACGCCGTCGCCGCCCAGGGGCGCTTCGTCGTCGTGGCCTGGGACGGGGCCGCCCGCCGCTCGCGGCCCCTCGACGACCGCGAGCGGAAGGCGCTGGAGGCGTGGACCTGACGGACGGCGTCGTGGTGACCGGCGAGGCGCTCGTCGACCTCGTCCTCCTGCGCGACGGGACGCTCGCCGCGCACCCCGGTGGCGGGCGCTACAACGTCGCCCGCACGCTCGGGCGCCTCGAGCAGCCCGTCGCCTACCTGGGCCGCGTCTCGACGGACGGCTTCGGCGCCCGCCTGCGCGCCGAGCTCGAGGGCGACGGCGTCGCCCTCGGCGCCGTGGTCGCCACCGACGCGCCCACCACGCTCGCGCTCGCGGAGGTCGACGAGGCGGGCGCCGCAAGCTACGGCTTCTACGTCGCCGGCACGTCCGCGCCGGGCCTCACCCTCGCGGCCGCGACCGCCGTCCTCCCCGAGCGCCCGGCCGCGCTGTACCTGGGCGCGCTCGGCCTCGTGCTCGAGCCCCTGGCCTCGACGCTCGAGGCGCTCGTCGGGCGCGTCGGCCCGCACGCCCTCGTCGCGCTCGACCCGAACTGCCGGCCGAGCGTCATCGACGACGGCGCCGCCTACCGCGCCCGCCTCGACCGCCTCCTGGCCCGCGCCGACGTCGTCAAGGCCAGCGAGGAGGACCTCGCCTGGCTTGCCCCCGGCGTCGACCCCGTCGTGGCCGCCCGCGCGCTGCTGGCCCAGGAGGGCGCCGCGGCCTTCGTGACGCTGGGCGGCGACGGGGCCCTCGTCGTCACCGCCCGCGAGGCGATCGAGGTCGCGGCGCCCGCCGTCGACGTCGTCGACACGATCGGCGCCGGCGACGCGTTCATGGGCGCGCTGCTCGCCGCGCTGCGCGAGCGCGGCATCGGCCGCGCCGAGCTCGTGCGCGTCGACGCGCTCGTGGCCGCGGCGCGCTTCGCCTGCCGCGTCGCCGCGGTCACCTGCACGCGCCCGGGGGCGCAGCCCCCCGGGCGATCGGAGCTCGGGCCGGGGTGAGGTGGCCGGCCCGGCAGGTCAGGAGCGAGCGGCGCCGCGCGCGGCGGCCGCGGGCAGCTCGTCCTCGCCCGCCCGGCTAGGGGCGCGCCGCGAGGGGGCACCGACCCCAGCGGGCGCCTCGTGGGGGACGCGCCGCCGAGCGGCAGCCGCGGCGAGGGTGAACGCGATGAGGGCGCACAGGACCCCGAAGACGGTCTCGCGCAGCTCGATGCGCCACTGCTCGTACGTGGGGCCGAACTGGGCGACGCCCTCCGTGAGCGTCCTGCCGACGGCCACCGACGTCGCGTCGTTGAGGATGAACAGCAGGCCCAGCGGCCAGGCGACGAGGGGCAGGTAGCGCCCCATGACGGTGCGCGCGGGCTTCCACGCGGCGGCGACCAGCGGGAGGAGCAGGACGAACGGGAACCAGGCGAGGGTGAACAGCCGGTACTCGTCGAGGCCGTAGATCGACCCGAGGTTGTGGAGGTTCGTCTCCTCCTGGCGATTGATCTCGCGCAGCGCCTCGGGCGTGCCCCAGCCGAAGATGTGCTGGCCCCAGCTGAGCTCCTCGCCGCCGGCCAGGAAGAACATGACCGCCAGCCCGAGCAGCACGAGCGGCTTCAGACGGGACTCGTCGGGTCGGCGGGTGCGACGCATGCGCCGGAAGGCCAGGAAGAAGAACACGGCGGCGAGCAGGAGCCCGGCGGCGCCGATGGGCTGGATGATGCCGTTCTCGCGCGCCATCTCGGCGCGCTGCTCCTGGCCGGTGGCGGCCAGGGCGGCGTAGGCGATCACCACGAGCAGGGCGGCCGCTGCGGTGAGCAGCCAGATGCGGGTCGTGGGCCTGGCGGGGGGCGGGGGGGCGTGCTTGCTCACGGAAGGAGGATAAGCGCGTGAGCGCGCCAACGGCGACGCCGGGACGCCCCTCTGGCCGGGTGTACGAGGCGATGGAGCTAGGGGGACTCGAACCCCCGACCTCCTGGGTGCGATCCAGGCGCTCTTCCAGCTGAGCTATAGCCCCGCGGTGCTCAAGTCTATCCCGGCCAGCGCCGACGAGGAGAGCAGGCCATGAGCTTCCGGCGCCGACTGACCCTCTTCTTCGTCGTCATCGTGCTCCTCCCGATGCTGACGCTGGGCGCCCTCGGCTTCTACGAGCTCGCCGCCAGCGCCGACCGGACCACCCAGGCCCAGCTCGAGGCGGGACGGAGGGCCGCCGGCGCCGTGTTCGACGACGCCCGGGCCCGGGCCCGCGGGTCGTCGGTGGCCGTGGCCAACGACCCGACGTTCGCCCGCGCGCTGCGCGAGGGCGACCTCCTCGCGGCGACGCGCCGCGCCCGGCGACTGCTCGGCCAGCGCGGCCTCGCCCGGATCGTGCTCGTGCGCGGCGGGCGCATCGTCCTCAGCGTGGGCGGGCCGACCGCCACCGCCGTCAGCCGCAGCGAGCTCGTCAGCCGCTCGGGGCAGCGGTTCGGGGAGCTCCAGGTCTCCGCCCAGGACGCCGCGGACTACGTCGCGCTCCTGCGCCGCTCGCTCGGCGAGGACGTCCACGTCGACGCGCGCCGGGAGCGCGTCCCGCTGGCCACCTCCCTGCCCGCCACCCGCGGCGTGCCCCTGCCGCGCGGCCCGGACGGCGACGTGGAGCTCGGCGGGCGGTGGTACCGGACCACCCGCTTCGAGGAGCCCGGCTTCGGCGGGCGGCGCGTTCAGGTCACGCTCCTCGCCCAGCAGTCGGCGGTCAGCGGTGACCTGACGCAGCGTCTCGCGCTCGCCGGCGCGGTCCTGCTCGGGTTCTTCGTCCTCGCGATGACCTTCGCCCTCACGGTCTCCCGCGCGCTGCGCGAGGAGATCCGCGCGCTTCTGGAGGGCGCGCGGCGCCTCGGCGCGGGCGACCTTTCCGCCCGGGTGCGCACGGAGGGGGGCGACGAGTTCGCCGCCCTGGGCGCGGAGTTCAACAACATGGCCGCCCAGCTGGAGGCCCGCGTCGAGGAGCTCGGCCGCGAGCGCGCGCGGGTGGAGCGCTCCGTGCGCCGCCTGGGCCAGGCGCTCGCCTCGAACCTCGACCGCGAGGCGCTGCTCGAGATCGTCGTGCACACCGCGCTCGAGAGCGTGGGGGCGACCGCGGGCCGCGCCGTCGTGCGCCCGGCCCGCAGCGGCCCGCCCGCCGAGCACGCCCGCGTGGGCGAGGTCCACGCGCTCGAGGACGTCATGCGCGCCGTCGAGGACGAGGCGCTCGTCAGCCGCGAGCCTCGCTCGCTGGCCATCGGCGGGGTCAGCGCCATGGCGCACCCGCTGCGGGAGGACGACGGGCACGGGCGCGTGGTGGGCGTCGTCTCCGTGGGCCGCCGGGGACGCCGCTTCACCCCCGGCGAGGAGGACCTCTTCAACGAGCTCGCCGCGCAGGCCGGGGTGTCCATGAAGAACGTCGAGCTGCACGAGACGCGCACCCGGGAGTCGCTCACCGACCAGCTCACCGGCCTCTCGAACCGCCGGCGCTTCGACGAGGCCCTGGTCACGCAGGCCGAGCGCGCCCGGCGCTTCGGCCGACCCCTCGGGCTCGTGCTCCTGGACATCGACGACTTCAAGCACGTCAACGACACCCACGGCCACCAGCAGGGCGACGTCGTGCTGCGCGAGGTCGCGCGGGTCCTGCGCGAGACGTGCCGGGAGATCGACGAGCCGGCGCGCTACGGCGGCGAGGAGCTCGTCGTCGTGCTCCCCGAGACGGACGTCGAGGGGGCCCACGAGCTGGCCGAGCGGGTGCGCCGCGAGGTCGGCGAGCTGCGCCTGCCGATCGCCGGAGGTGAGCTCGTGGAGATCACGGTGAGCTGCGGCGTCGCCGCCCTGCCCGAGTCGGCCGAGGACGAGCACGACCTCGTGGCCGCGGCCGACGCCGCGCTCTACGAGGCCAAGCGCTCGGGCAAGGACCGCTCGGTGCGCGCGGTGGGCCAGCTCGCCGAGCGCGCCGGCGCGTGAGCGCCCCCTGCACGGCCGCTCCCACCGCCCGCCGGGCGAGCGGGTACGCTACGCGGAGCCACATGGGGATCCTCGACGAAGCCATTCGCGAGCACCTCGAGCTCAAGCGCCGCCGGGGCGCGGACCCCGGCGAGGTCGCCCGCCAGGAGCACGAGGCCCTCGGGCCTGCCCGCCGCGTGTCCGAGGACGCCGCGCCCCCGGGGGCGGCGGGGGCGGTCGCGCTCTCCACGCTCGAGGCCCGCGACGAGGCGCCGCCCGCGCCCGACGACGAGCCGCACGTCGCCGTGCCCTTCGAGCCGGTCGACGAGCCCGTCCGTCCTGACGCCCCGGGCGGGTCGCACGGCGCGCGCGGCGAGGACGACGTGCTCGACCGCACGCCGGACTTCCTGCAGGAGACGCCGGAGCACGACCGGCTCTGGTTCGAGCAGCGCCCGCCGCGCGACTTCGACTTCGACGGCTAGCGCGGGGTGGCCCGGCGCCGCCGCGTCACCTGGCTCGACGTCTTCACCGACCGGCCCCTGACCGGCAACGGGCTCGCCGTCGTCCACGACGCCGACGACCTCGACGCGCCCACGATGCTCGCCGCCGCGCGCGAGGCCCGCCAGTCCGAGACCACCTTCGTGCAGGCGCCGAGCGCGGCGGGGCCGGACTACCGCAACCGCATCTTCACCACGCTCGGCGAGCTGCCCTTCGCCGGGCACCCTTCGCTGGGCACCGCGGTCGCCGTCGCCCGGGAGCGAGGGGCGACGAGCGCCCGCTACGTCCAGGAGACGCCGGCGGGCCGCCAGCCCGTCGAGGTGGAGCTCGCGGGCGACCTCGCGCGGGCGTCCATGCTCCAGGAGCCGGCCGTGTTCGGGCCGCAGCTCGACGCGGCAGAGGTGCTCGCGGCGGCCGGGCTCGACGCCGCCCACGCCCACCCCGCATGGGCGCCGCAGGTCGTGAGCACGGGCGTGCCGCACGTCGTGGCCCCGGTCGCCGCCCTGGGCGACCCCGCGCCCCGGCGCCCCGCACTCGCCGCGCTGCTCGCGCCCCACGGCGCGGTGTGCCTCTTCCTCGCGCAGGTCGACCCCGAGCGGGGCACGGCCGCCGCCCGCTCGTTCTTCCTCGACCCCGCGGGCGTGCTCGAGGACCCGGCCACGGGGTCGGCCGCCGGTCCGCTGCTCGCCCTGCTGCACGCGCGCGCCCGGGCACTCGAGCTCGTCGTGGAGCAGGGCGTCGCGATGGGCCGCCCGAGCCGGCTCGAGGCGAGCGTCGAGGGCGACCGGGTCCGCGTGGGCGGCGACGTCGTCGTGCTCGCCGACGCCCGCGCCCGCTTCTAGGGCCCCTCGTCGCGCTCCCCGGGCACGTCGGGGTCGAACGGCGGCCGGTCCTCGTCGAAGTAGCCGCGGGTGTAGGCGGCCTCGAGCACGCGCTCGATGCCGAGCTCGTAGGCGGCGACGCGCAGGGAGACGCCGTCGGCCTCCGCCCGCGCGCTCACCTCCCGGTAGGCGCGGCGCATCGTCGTGCCGAGCTTCTCGTTGACCTCGCGCTCGTCCCAGCGGAAGTGCTGGAGGTTCTGCACCCACTCGAAGTAGGAGACGACGACGCCGCCCGCGTTGGCCAGGACGTCGGGGATGACGTGCACCCCGTTGTCGGCCAGGACCTCGTCGGCGCGCGGGGTCGTCGGCCCGTTCGCGCCCTCGAGCAGGACCTTGCAGTTGAGCAGGTGCGCGTTCTCGGCGTGGATCATCCCGCCCAGGGCGGCGGGGATGAAGGCGTCGCACTCCAGGCCGAGCAGCTCCGTCTCGCTGATGGCGTCCACCCCGTCGAACTCCGTGATCCTGCCCCCGCGGCGCAGGTGCTCGGCGAGCGCCGCCGCGTCGATGCCCGCCTCGTGGTGGATCGAGCCGTGGGCGTCCTGCACGCCGACGACCTTCGCCCCGAGCTCCTGGAGGATGCGCGCCGCCCAGCCGCCCACGTTGCCGAACCCCTGCACGACGACGCGCGACTCCGGCACGCTCAGGCCGAGCCGGGGCGCGGCCTCCCGGAAGACGTAGACGACGCCGCGGCCCGTGGCCGCCTCGCGGCCGTAGGAGCCGCCGAGGGAGATGGGCTTGCCGGTCACGATGGCCGGGGTGAGGCCGTGGAGCTTGCCGTACTCGTCCATCATCCAGGCCATGATCTGGGCGTTCGTGTTGACGTCCGGGGCGGGGATGTCGCGCTGCGGCCCCAGAACCTTCTCGATCTTGTCGATGAACGAGCGGGTCACGCGCTGCAGCTCGTTCGAGGTGAGCTCCTCGGGCGAGCAGTTCACGCCGCCCTTGGCGCCCCCGAACGGCACGCCGACGATCGCCGTCTTCCAGGTCATGAGCGAGGCCAGCGCGCGGACCTCGTCGAGCTCGACCTCGGGGTGGTAGCGGATGCCGCCCTTGTAGGGGCCGCGCGCGCCGTTGTGCTGGACGCGGTAGCCCGAGTAGACGTGGATCTTGCCGTCCGTCTGGCGAACGGGGATCTGGACCTGCACCTCCCGGTAGCTCGAGCGCAGGACGGCGCGCACGTCGTGGGGCACCCCGAGCCGGTCGCACGCCGCGTCGAACCAGTGGCTGACGACCTCGAAGCTCGAGAGCTCCGCGCGCTGGGGGCGAGGCGCTCGGTTGGCGACGCGCGGGGACCGGTCCTCGCCGGCGATCTCTACGGCCATGCTCGTCCTCCCGGGGTTCGGCGCGACGCTACCGCTTCCCCGGAGGGCGAGTCACTCCTCCCGCGAGTGGAGCCAGCCGGGATCGAACCGGCGACCTCCTGCTTGCAAAGCAGCGGGCAGCTCACCCACTAGGCGGCGGATCGTCAGCGTTATGGGGGGTCCGCCGCCTCGCCCCCTCCCGGTCCGGAGGCGGGATCCGGGCAGATCGACCGATCCGGGCGGATACGGGCACTCAACGGGCACCGGAATGGGTTTGCCCCTGACGAGCTCGCTACCGCAGTCGCGCACGGCCCCGCCACCCGGTGCGCTAACTAGCACGTTCAGCGGCTCGGACGAGGGACGGCGAGAACAGCGTGCCTTTGGTCGCTTGCTGAGGATGTCCCGGTCGCCGTGGAACTTCGGGGTGGCGGTCCGGGGATCAGTTGACGGTGGCGAGCGTAGCCGTGGGGTCGGTCGGGGCGGGGACGGTGACGGCGGCGCGGTGAGTGCTGACGTCGCGCTCGACGGCGAGGGCGAGACGGGCGAGGTGCTGAAAGCCGATGATCTTGCGGAACTGGTGCTCGGCTTCGAGCATCCCCGCCGCCGTCCACCGGAGGACATCTCGCCGTTGGACCAGTGCTTGACGTTGCGGCTGGTCCGCCGGACGATCTCGATCATCGACTCGATCGGGTTTGTGCTCGACAGGGTGCGCCAGAGCTGCCCGTCGATCCCGAGGCGCTGGAGGGTGAGTGTCTCGTCGAGGCCCTCGCGCAGGGAGGCGGCCGCTCCGGGATGCGACCGTTCC
>JALYMR010000011.1 GCA_030773615.1 Actinomycetota bacterium | reverse complement strand
CCAGTTGCACCGCTGCCGCCGCGGTGCCATCGGGCAGGTCGAAGATGACGAGTCCGTCGAAGTCGCCCAGCACCCAGTAGTAACCCACAACCCGCCCGCCGAGAGACTCGGCCGCCTGGCTCACGATGGCCCCGCGGTCCTCGGGGCGCTCCACCATGAGCTTGAGCGCCGCGGGCTGGTACTGGAACATCGTGACGTACATCGGCATGTGACTCCTCCCCGTACCTGGCGCGCTACCTGTTGACCACTACCGCCGCCTCCGCCCGCCGCGACGTGATTCGGCTCAGGTACCCCCGCGAAAGCACTTTCGCACGACACGCCGCGCTTCTCTTGGTGCAGCGAGGGGCGGACGAACGCGTAGTTCTCGCCGCGGGAAGCAGGTGCCAGACGATCAAGACCAGCTTGCGGACGGTCGCGACGGTCGCGACCAGGCCACTACGGCACCGTTCAGGGAGCCGCCGGCATCGTGCTGCTCGCGATGGGCGTGCTCGTCCTCACCGGCGACGTGTTCCGGCTCAACATCGAGGTCCAGCAGTTCCTCGACCGGTTCGGCCTGAACTTCTTCAAGAGCGTGTAGCGCCGAACCGGCGGCCTGGCTGTCAGTTGCCGACACCGTCGCGAGGACGTCGGCGCCCCGTCACCTACTATCACTCCTAGTGGTCACGACGACAGGAGGACCGAATGAGCAGGCACCGCCTCACGATCACCGCCGCCGCTACGACGCTCGCGCTCGCGACCGCTGCCGGCGTCGGCTACGCCGCCGGCGACTCGGGCGTCGACGCCCGCGCGCAGCAGCACTCGCCGATGGCCGGCACCCAGGACATGCGCGAGACACACCGGGCGATGATGCGCTCGCCCGAGATGCGCGACATGCACGGCAGGATGATGCGCGGCTCCATGCACCCGGGTTGCCACGCGCGGCCGGACGGCGGTCGCTGACCGACGTCCCAGAAGCCTGCACCACGAGCGCAGCGAAGCCGGCCCAACATCTACTATCCTTGCTCGTAGACCGACTCGGCCCAAGGACACAGCAATGGAGAACATCCTTCTCAGCCTCGCCTTCCTCGCCTGCCCGCTGGGCATGGGCCTGATGATGTGGTTCATGGCCAAGGGCATGCGCAAGCCCCAGACGCCTGCGGCCTCCTCGCCCTCCGCTTCGGTGGAGCAGCTTCGAGAGGAGCACCGCCGCCTCGGCGAGGAGATCGAGCGTCTGGACGGCGCCCAGCCGGTCGAGCCCGCGGCCGCCCCGCGCTCGTGAGCACGGCGCTCCTCGTCCTGGCCGTCGTCGCGGCGCTCGGATGCCCGTTGCACATGGCGTGGGCGATGCGGCGCGGTACGCGCGCCGCCTGCTGTGCGCCACGCCCGCAGAACGACATGGAGCGGCTGCGCGCGCGCCAGGCGGTGCTGGCGGCCGAGCTCGCGCAACGGACGTCGAGCGAGGCCCGTCCTGGGCCTGTCCGTGGCTAGCCCTGATCTCGTGCCGGCCGACGCCAACACCACGCCTCCGGGGCTGCACGAGTTCGAGTCCGAGCTCATGGAGCTCCTGTGGGAGCTCGGCGAGTGCAACGTCCGCGCCGCGCTCGAGGAGCTGAACCGCCGCTCCGACAAGGAGCGCAAGTACACGACCGTCATGACGACGATGGCGCGGCTCGACAAGAAGGGCCTGCTCGTCCGTCGCCGCGAGGGCAAGGCCGACTTCTACACGCCGACCATGACGCGCGAGGAGTACCTGGAAGCCCGCGCGGCTGCCGAGGTCGGCGCGCTGGTGGCCAACTACGGCGAGGCCGCGCTCGTGCACTTCGCGCGCCAGATGAACCAGCTCGACCCGAAGCGCCGCGAGCAGCTGCGACGTCTCGCCAAGCGCGATGCGAGCTAGGACCGTCCTGGCGCTGCACGCTGGCCTCGCCCTCGCCGGCTTCGCGGTCCTGGCGCTCGCGCTGGGCACGGCCTTGGGCGGTCTCAGCTTCAACGCACCCTCGGCGACCACGCTGGCCAAGGCGTGCGTCGCCTTCGCGCTTCCGGACGTGAGCGGCGCCTCAGTCGCCAGCCTCGCGCTGGGCAGTCTGACGATGGCGGTCCTGCTGCTGGGCGCTCGCTCGGCGATGCGCCAGGTGCGGGCCTCGCGGCGCATTGTGCGCGGTCTGCCCCGACGCGGGTCCGGGCCGGGCGGTTCCGTGCTGTTCGAGCACGACCAGCCGCAGGCGTACTGCGCCGGCCTGCTTCGTCCGCGCATCTACCTCTCGACGGGCGCGGTCGCGCTGCTCGATGAGGCCGAGCTCGACGCCGTCCTCGCCCACGAGGCGCATCACGCACGCGCGCGCGACCCGCTGCGGGTCTTCGTCGTCCGCGTCCTTAGCGACGCGCTCTTCTTCCTGCCGGCCGCGCGTCGGCTCGGTGAGCGGTACGCGACGCTCGCCGAACTGGCCGCCGACTCCGCGGCCGTGCGGCGGCGGGGCGCGCAGCCGCTGGCATCGGCGCTACTGGCCTTCGAGGCCGCCGACCCCGCGGTCGTCGGCATCGCGCCCGAGCGCGTCGACCACCTGCTCGGCGAGCGTGCGCCGTGGCAGCTGCCGTTCGTCCTGCTGGCGTGGTCGCTGACCGTGCTCGTCGCCGTCGCCGTCGTCGCGCTGAGACTCGACGCCGTCCATGACGGGCCGGCGCTCAACGTGCCGTTGTTCGCCGCCCAGGCGTGCATGGTGCTCATGGCCGTCCTGCCGCTCGTGCTCGGTGGCATGGGCCTGCTGGGTGCGTGCCGCGCGCTCGCGCGTCGTCGCAACTGACGGCCGCCCAGTGCACGGCGCGCCAGCTCACGATGGCCGGCGGGACGTCCCGACGCTTTTACTACGCTTGCTAGTAGTCAACCGTCGGACGTGAGAGGACCTTCCAGATGAGTGAGATGAGCAGCATCCCGCGTGGCTGACGCCGGTCTCGTGGTTGTTCGTCGGCATCGCCGTGCTGTCCGCGGCCTTCATCGCCTACGACATCGTCGTTCGCGGGCATCGTCAGCGCAACGCCGCCATGAACGTCGTGTGGCCGGCGACCGGCCTGTACTTCGGGCCGCTCGCGGTCTGGGCCTATGTGGGCTATGGCCGCCCGCGTTCGGAGCGCTGGCAGGCCGAGCACGGCCCGGCACCGGAGAAGGAGCTGTCGACCGCCGCGCTGACCGGCGGGACACCGGGCGGCGTGGCCTCGCTCGTCGGGCACGTCATCGGCGTGCCGCTCATCGTCCTGTCCGGCGTGACACTCGCGGGGCTGGACCTCTGGGCGATGATCGCCGCGGTCGCCGTCATCGCAACCGCCTTCCTGTTCGCCTACGAGTTTTTCTTCTCGACCGTGCCCGCGCGTCGGTTGTCGGGCGGACACGGCGTCGCGGTGGCTGCGCTCATCGCCTTCGCGACCGTGCTCGCCTTCGACATCGGGATGGGCGGCTGGATGCTCTTCCTGCACTTCGGCTGGGTCATGCCGGGCGTGACGGACGTCGAGTTCCTGTTCCTCATGCAGGTCGGGCTCGTCCTCGGCTTCCTGACCGGCTACCCGATGGTCCGCTTCCTCGTGGCGCGCGGGGTCAAGGCCGTCGCATGACCGCGTTCGCGCGTCGGCGGGCCCTGCTCGCCACCGTCGGCATGCTGGCCGCGCTGGTCCTCGCCGCCTGCGGCGGCGTGGACACCGCGCCGGCCGGTGGCCACGAGGCGCTCGTTCAGGAGGGCACGCCGCTGGAGCACATCCACGGCCTCGGCATCGACCCCGCCGACGGACGCCTGTTCATCGCCACCCACAACGGGCTGTTCACGGCCGCCGACGGCGAGACCAAGCCGACGCAGGTCGGCGATGTCACCCAGGACATCATGGGCTTCTCCGTCGTCGGCCCGAACCGGTTCGTCGGCTCCGGCCACCCCGCCCTCGACCAGGACGCGCCACCGCACCTCGGGCTCATCGAGTCCGGCGACGGCGGCAAGACCTGGAAGAACGTCTCGCTGCTGGGCGAGGCGGACTTCCACGTCCTGGAGGCCTCCCGCACCAAGGTCTACGGCTTCGACGGGACCCAGGGGCGGTTCATGGTGTCCGCCGACGGCGGGCGCACGTGGCAGCAGCGCACGCCTCCGGCCGGCATCTTCGGGCTGGCCATCGACCCCGCCGACGACTCGCGCACCATCGTGGCGACCGAGGAGGGGCTGTTCGTCTCCAAGGACGAGGGGCGCCGCTGGCGACCGGTCAACGACAGCCTGGCCGGGCTGCTCGCCTGGCCGCGCCGCGACGCGCTGTACCTCGTCGCCGGCGACGGGCAGGTCCTGCTCAGCCGCGATGCCGGCGCCACCTGGCAGACGCAGGGCAGCATCGGCGGACAGCCCGCGGCCTTCATCGCGCACGAGGACGAGCTCTACGCCGCGCTGGCCGACGGGACCGTCAAGCGCTCCGTCAACGGCGGCGCCACCTGGACGGTGAGGACGACCCCGTGAGCAGCGCCGGCGCGCGCTGGTCCGGGGCGGCCATGGCCGCTGCCGCCGCTGACAGTGGCCGCCTGCGGCGACTCGGGCGGACTGACGGCGCCGGAGGGAGTCAGCCAGAGGGCGTTCGAGCGGCAGCTGCAGGCGGCGCAGGACGTCTCGGCGGCCGACTTCCCGCAGCTTGAGGGCCGAACCTCGCCGGCCTCGCGGCCACCGTCGAGGGTGGTCCGCATGCGGGCACTGGCGAGCACCGTCTTCGTGCCTGGCACCAACCGCCTTGCCTTCGGCGTGTTCACGATGGAGAACGAGTCGGCGTAGGGCAAGACGGCCGTGTACATGACCCGCTCACCGAGCGCGCCGGCCCAAGGCCCGTTCCCGGCGCCGGTGTGCTCGTCGAGCAGTTCGAGGATGCGCACGCGCGTCGGGTCGGCCAGGACCTTGAAGTACTTCGCGACCAGGTCGGGCTCGGCCGGTTCTTCCGGCAGAACGAACGGCTGGAGCGTTGAGCTGCTATCACCGGCATGACCTGCGAGGCGTGCGGCCGGCACGTCGAGCGTGCGCTCACAGACCGCCGGTGCCGCCGAAGTCTTCGTCAATTGGCAGCTCGGTGGCAGTGCATCCCCTCGCCGCCCTCGCTGGGCCTCTCGCGCGACATGGTCGCCCGCTGTGCGGCGACGAGCAGCTCGTGCGCAGGCCGTCCTGTCATCGGGCTGGCGAGCGTCAGGGCACGCGGGGCACCGGGCAGGTGCCGGAGCGCGTCCTCGAGCGCGTCAGCCAGGGCCTCCGGCACCTGCGCCGGGAGCAGGACGGCGACCGCCTCTTCCGGCGTAGCCGCGGGCACGAACCCCGTCGCGGCAAGGTGTGGCCCCACATGACCCAGGAGCGGTCATCGGGCACTACCGGCGCCGGCAGCGTCCTGGGCGGGCTGGCCGTCGTCAGGACCAATCGAAGTCGCCCTCTCGCCAGCGTCGGCAACGCCCCGCGCTCGCCCGGCCGGGACGCACGCGGTGACCTGCTTGGGCTCCCGCCGCGCCCCCGGCTGGGTCGCCCAAGAGGTCGGCCTGCCGTGGGCGGGCTGTCCACGCTCATGATCGTGCCCGTCTTCCGACGGGAACACGAGGTCGTCCTCGCCGCCGCGCTCGCCGTCAGCTCGACGTGCCCGCAGCTCGTTCACGAGTCCGGCGCTCAGCGGCACGTCGCGGCGACCGTACTTCGACTTCGGCGGCTGGATGCGGCCCTTGACGAACCCGCGCCGGACCTTGATGTGCGGTCGCTCACCGTCGAGCTGGACGTGACGCCACTGCGAGGCAAGGGCCTGGCTGATTCGCAGGCCCGCCGCGGCCAGGAGCTTGAACAGCGTGCGGTGCGTCGGATTCACGACGGCGAGGAAATCGGCGAGCTGATGCCGTTCAAGGCACCGCACGTCTTCGTCCTCTAGGTCGTCCACGGTCGGCCTGTGCGGCAGCGAGGCACCGTGGCACGGGTTCGTGCGAATCAGGCCCTCCTGCGCCGCGGTGGCGAGGCAGGAGCGCACGGGGTCGAGCGCGTTGGAGACGGTCGAGTCCGACAAACGCCTCCCCTGCTCGTCCTCATTGCAGAGCCAGCCGATGAAGTCGGCGATCTTGCGCGGCGTGATGTCCGTGAGGTTCGCCCGCTCGCCGAAGTACCTGCAGGAGCCGCCGACCGTCGCGCATCGGGCGCAGGCGTCCCTGCTCCACAAGGTCGTGGATTTGGCGCGGCTCGACGACATCCGCAAGTCGCAGCGAGGCCCGCTGCCGGATGCGCCGACGCTCATGCGGTACGGGCAGCAACGGGGCTGCGCCGTTCAGCAGGACTGAGACCTGGCCGTCCACGAGGCGTAACGTTTGCGGCGTGCCAACGCAGGTCATCGAAATCTGCAC
>JALYMR010000010.1 GCA_030773615.1 Actinomycetota bacterium | reverse complement strand
CCGCGCGCCAGCGGGCGGCGGCCGCGCGCGGCGGCGTGCCCGCGATCCTCGCCCACCTCGTGGCCGAGACCGCCGGAGCCTAGGCGTACACGTCGACGCGGGTGCCCATGCGCATCCAGCGGAAGATGCGCAGCGCGTCGGGGACGGGCACCCGCAGGCAGCCGTGGCTCGCGTTGTACGTCGGGACGCTCGGGTAGCCGTGCACGGCGTAGCCGCCCCGGAAGTAGGAGGAGTGGACCATGCCGATGGCGTTCGTGCCCCGGTCCTTGCGGTAGACGCGGAACGAGCCGCGGATCGTCGGGGTGCCCGGGGAGGTCGGGTAGATGGCGAGGACGCGGCCGCCGCGCCCGATGAGGGCGAGCACCTGGCGGCCCAGGTCGGCCTCGACGTGGCGTCCGTGGCGCCGGAAGCGGACGGCCCAGGCGCCGCGCCCGAGGGCCAGCGCGCGCATGACGGGCTGGGAGGCCACGGGCAGTCGGGCCATGCCCGTCACCTTGCGGAAGGCGAGGACGGCGCGGCCCGTCCGCGCGTCGAAGCGCCCCGCGACGTACCCCAGCCGCGCGAGGCGAACCTGCAGGGCGCGGACGGCGCGCCGGGGACTGTCCGGGCCCACGGACTCGGGCAGGACGGCGAGCGTGCCCGCCACGGCCTGCGTCGCGCCGGCCTGGACCCGGACGACGAGCGGCCCGCGGCGCGCAGGCGCGCGACGAATACCCCGCCCCGCCCCACGCGGACCGTGCGCGCGGAGACCTGACGGGTGCCGCGCCACGCGCTCACCGTCACGGCCTCCCCGCCGGCGGCGGGCGCGAGGAGGCCGCGCACCCGGAAGCGCTCCCCGGCGACGACGTTGAGGCGCTGCCCGCCGACCTGCTCGAGGGTGAGGCGCAGGGTGGGCACCGGGGCCTGGGCGAGCGCCCCGGCGGGCAGGGCGAGCGCGGCGCCGACGAGGAGGATCACGAGGGCGGCGCGCACCGTCGGGATCTAGAGAATCAAGGTACGAGCCGCCGCCGCAGGCCCCACACGGGCACGGCGAAGAGCGCGACCACGGCGACGGCGAGCCAGAGCGCGTGGACGGCGAGCCCGAGCTCGGGAGCCTGGGCGAGCCCGCGGCACAGCGCGACGAGGTGGTAGAGCGGGGTGAGCCAGGCGCCCGCCTGCGCCCAGCCCGGCAGCTCGTCGTAGGGGAAGAAGATGCCGCCGAAGAGGAACATCGGCGTGATGAACAGGGTGAAGTAGAAGGTGTAGTACTCGGACTTGGGGCTCAGGGCGGTGAAGGCGATGCCCGCCGCCGCGAAGCAGGCGCCGCCGAGGAAGATGGCGAGCGGCAGCGCGAGCGCCCAGGGCGAGTCGACGTAGCCGAAGGCGGCGATGACGACGAGGAAGGCGCTGCCGTACACCGTCGCCCGCGTGGCCGCCCACAGCAGCTCGCCGAGGACGACGTCCTGCACCTCGGCAGGGGTGGTCAGCATGGCGTCGAACTGCCGCGTCTCCTCCACCTTGTAGTGCAGGTTCCAGGTCGTCTCGAACGACGCCGCCCACATCGCCGCCGACGCGCACAGCCCGGGCGCGATGAACTCCCGGTAGGGGACCCCGGCGATCGTCCCCACGTAGGCGCCGAGGCCGAACCCGAGCGCGACGAAGTAGAGGACGGGGTCGAGGAAGAGGGGGAGCAGGTAGCCCCGCGCGCTGCGCGAGAAGACGCGTGCGTTTCGCCGCCAGAGCGCGAGGGCCACGCGCAGGTCAGGCACGGTCGAGCCCGTGGCCGGTCGCGGCGAGAAAGACGCCCTCGAGGTCGTCCTCGCCGAAGCGCTCCGTGAGCTCGTCGGGGGCTCCCTCGGCCACGACGCGCCCGGCGTCCATGATCACGAGGCGGTCGCACAGCCGGGCGGCCTCCTGCATGTAGTGCGTGGTGAGCACGAGCGTCACGCCCCGCTCGCGCAGCTCGCCCAGGGCCGCCCAGACGACCAGCCGCGCGTGCGGGTCGAGGCCGGTCGTCGGCTCGTCGAGGACGACGAGCTCAGGGCGGTTGACGAGCGCGCGGGCGATGAGCAGCCGGCGGCGCATGCCGCCCGACAGCTCGCGCACCTGCGCGCCCGCCCGGTCGGCGAGCCCCGCGAAGACGAGCAGCTCGTCCGCCCGCGCCCGCAGGGAAGGGCCGCGCAGGCCGTGGAAGCTCCCATGGACGAGCAGCTGCTCGCGCACGGTGAGCTGCGGGTCGAGGTTGTCCTCCTGGGGAACGACGCCCAGCCGCGCCTTCACCGCCCGCCGCTGCCGGGCGACGTCGAGGCCGAGCACCTCGAGCCGGCCCGCGCCGACCTCGGCGAGCCCGTGGATCATCTTCATCGTCGTGCTCTTGCCCGCGCCGTTGGGGCCCAGGAAGCCGAAGCACTCCCCCGCGGCGACCTCGAAGTCGACCCCGTCGACGGCGACGCGCCCGCCGTAGGCCTTGCGCAGCCCGCGGGCGAGCACCGCCGGCGCCCGCCCGCTGGCGCC
>JALYMR010000009.1 GCA_030773615.1 Actinomycetota bacterium | reverse complement strand
GAGGGCGCCCGGGTGGCGCTGGGTGACGTCGAGCCCGAGGCGGCGCGCCGCGTCGCCGAGGAGCTCGGGCCGGCCGCGCTCGCCCTCGAGCTCGACGTCACCCGGGGCGACTCGTTCCTCGCCTTCCTCGACGAGGCGGAGGAGCGGCTCGGCCCGCTCGACGTGCTCGTGAACAACGCGGGGATCATGCCCCTGGGCCCGTTCGTGGAGGAGGACGAGGCGACCGCGCGGCGCATCGTGGACGTCAACCTCCACGGCGTCATCCTCGGGACGAAGCTCGCGCTGGCCCGCATGGTCCCCCGCGACCGCGGAGCGGTGGTCAACCTCGCGTCGGTCGCCGGGGTGTTCGGCTTCGCCGAGGGCGCGACGTACTCCGCCACGAAGCACGGGGTCATCGGGCTCACGGAGGCCGTGCGCCGCGAGCTGCGCCAGGCCGGCTCCCGCGTGCGGGTGAGCTACGTCCTCCCCGGGGTCGTCCACACGGAGCTCGGCGCGGGCACCTCGTCCGTCCGCCTCGTCCCCAGCGTGGAGCCCGAGCAGGTCGCCCGGGCCATCGTGCGCACCGTCGCCCGCGAGCGCGTGGACACCTGGGTGCCGGCGCGCACGAAGCCGCTTCTGCGCCTCCAGGCGGTGCTGCCGCGCCGCGTGGTCGACCTCCTCGTCGCCGCGCTCGGCGCCGACCGCTCCCTGGCCGGGATCGACCCCGCGCTGCGCGGCGCCTACCACGCGCGGGCGACCGGGAGGCCACCGAGCCCGTAGGCTCGCGCCGATGCCCCGCGCCCTCGTCGTCGTCGACTTCCAGAACGACTTCACCCCCGGCGGGGCCCTCGCCGTGCGGGACGGCGACGAGATCGCGGGCCCGATCAACGCGCTCGTGGCCACGGAGGAGTTCGACCTCGTCGTGGCCACGCGGGACTGGCACCCGCCCGCGCACCGCTCGTTCGCCGAGCACGGCGGTCCCTGGCCCGTGCACTGCCTGCAGGGCACCCCCGGCGCCGAGCTGCACCCCGCGCTCGACCCCGCCCAGGTCGACGTCATCGTCGACAAGGGCCAGGACCCCGACACGGAGGGCTACTCGGGCTTCGAGGCCACCGACCTCGCCGCGCTCCTGCGCGCGCGCGGGGTCGACGAGGTCACGATCGTTGGCCTGGCCACGGACTACTGCGTGAAGCACACCGCCCTCGACGCGCTGCGCGAGGGCTTCCGGGTCACGGTCGACCCCACGGCGGTCCGCGCCGTCGAGGTGCAGGAGGGCGACGGGGAGCGCGCCCTCGACGAGGTCCGCCGCGCGGGCGGGCGCGTCGAGGGCGTCACGGGCTGAGCGGCACCCGGACGGGCGCGGGGGCTCAGCCCGCGGCGGCGGGCGTCCGGGCGAGTTCCTCCGCGGCGGCCACGATGGCGTCGGCGTCGATGCCGGCGGCGTGCAGGAGCTCGGCGGGCTTGCCCGAGGTGGGCATGTCGCGCACGGCGAGCTTGCGCACCCGGACCGGCTCGTCGAGCTCGGCGAGCGCCGCGAGCACCGCGTCGCCGATGCCGCCCTCGGGCCAGTGGTCCTCGACGGTGACGATCGCCCCCGTCTCCGCGGCCGCCGCGCGCAGCGTCGCCGCGTCCACGGGCTTGACGGAGTAGAGGTCGATGACGCGGGCCGCGACGCCGTGCTCCTGCAGCCGGTCCGCGGCGGCGAGCGCCTCGTGCAGGGTGATCCCGGCGCCCACGAGGGTGACCTGGTCCTCGCCCGAGGAGCGCACGACCTTCGAGCCCCCGACGACGAACTCCTCGTCGGCCCCGTAGATCGCGGGCGCGCCCGCGCGGGTCGTCCGCAGGTAGGAGATGCCTTCGAGATCGGCCATGAGCCGCACGAGCGCGGCGGTCTGGTTCGGGTCGCAGGGGTAGAGCACCGTGCTCGACCACACCGCGCGCAGGGAGGCGAGGTCCTCGAGCGCCATCTGGGACGGGCCGTCCTCGCCGATCGACACGCCCGCGTGCGAGCCGCACAGGGCGTAGGTCGCGCGGCTGATGGCCGACATGCGCACGAAGTCGTAGGCCCGGCTCAGGAACGCCGCGAAGGTCGAGGCGAAGGGGCGGTAGCCGCGGACCTGGAGGCCCACCGCCGCGGCGACCATCTGCTGCTCGGCGATGAACATCTCGAAGTACCGCTCGGGGTGGGCCTTCGCGAAGATCTCGGCGTAGGTCGAGTTCGAGACCTCGCCGTCGAGGGCGACGACGTCGCCGCGCTCGGCGCCCAGGGCCGCGAGCGCGTCGCCGTAGGCGCGGCGCGTGGCGACCTTCTCGCCGAGCTCCCAGCGCGGCCACTCGCGGTCGCGGGGCGGCTCGACGGCATGGGGAGCGCCGTCGCTGGCCGGCTTCGAGACCTCGACGTGGAGGTCGCGCGGGCCGCCGAGCTCCTCGATGGCCGCGTCGGGGTCGTCGAGCGGCTTGCCGTGCTTGTCGGGCAGGTCCTCGACCGCGCGGACCCCCTTGCCCTTCACGGTGCGGGCGACGATGACCGCCGGCCGGCCCTCGACCGCCTGGGCGCGCGCGTAGGCGTCGTCGATGGCCTCCACGTCGTGGCCGTCGATCTCGATGGCGACCCAGCCGCAGGCCCGGGCGCGGCCCGCGTAGGAGCCGAGGTCCCAGCCGTGCATGGTCTCGCCGCGCTGCCCGAGGCGGTTGACGTCGATGATCGCCGTCAGGTTGTCCAGGCCCGCGTGGGCGGCGTGCTCGAAGGCCTCCCACATGGAGCCCTCGGCCATCTCGCTGTCGCCGCAGAGCACCCAGGTCCGGTAGGGGAGCCGGTCGAGCCGCTTGCCGGCCAGGGCGATGCCGACCGCGGTGGGCAGGCCCTGCCCGAGCGACCCCGTGGCCACGTCGACCCAGGGGAGGATCGGCGTGGGGTGGCCCTCGAACTTGCTGCCGAACGAGCGGAAGCTCAGGAGGTCCTCGTCGCTGATCGCGCCGGCGGCCTTGAACACGGCGTAGACGAGGGGTGAGGCGTGGCCCTTCGAGAAGACGAGGTGGTCGTTGCGCGGGTCGTCGGGACGCTGGAAGTCGAGGCGCAGGTGCCGGGCGAGGAGGACGGCGAGCAGGTCGGCCGCCGACATCGAGGAGGTGGGGTGCCCCGATCCGCCGGCGGTGCTCGAGCGGATGGAGTCGACGCGCAGCTGCTGGCCGAGCTCGCGTACGAAGGCGGCCTGATCCTGGTCCATGCGCGTCGGGCTACCCCGGCGCGACGCGAGGCACGCTGCGAGACTCGCCCGGCGCGGCTTCCCTAGGGAGCATTCCCGATGGCCGGCGGCGGCCGGCGACGGGACGTTCCGCCCAGGTCCACCAAGCGCCCCCACCCCCTCCGACCCAGCCCCGCCGCCTCCTGCGCTCGCCGACCGACCGCGTCGTCGGAGGGGTGTGCGGCGGCCTGGCCCGCCACTTCGCGGTCGATCCCACCCTCGTCCGCGTCGGCGCGGTCGCCCTCGCCGTGCTCACCGGCGGCCTCGGGGTCCTCGTCTACCTCGCCGCGCTCCTCCTCGTCCCCGTCGGGGCGCAGGACGGCGAGGGCGCAGCGTCTCGCCCTCCGGGCCCGGGCGCGGGGCGACCGTCGCCGGCATCGCCGTGCTCGTGCTGCTCGGCCTCATCCTCGTCCCCGGGATGGGCATCGGCCTGGGCTTCGCCTTTGCCGGGCTGCTCGTCCCCCTCGCCCTGGTCGGGCTCGGCGCGTGGTGGCTCGCCTCCGGCGGGCGGATCGGCGATTCACCCGGCGCCGTGCTCGCGGCCATCGGCCTGGGCCTCGCGCTGCTCTTCGCCTGCGTCGTCGTCGCCCTCGTCGGCGCCTGGGCGGCGGGCACCGGCGGTGGGGTCGTGGCCGCGATCCTGGTGATCGCCGCCGGGGCCGCCATCGCCGCCGGCGCCTTCGTGCGCCCCCTGCGGGTGCTGATCCTCCCCGCGCTCGCCCTCGCCCTCGCCTTCGTGGCCGCGGCGGGCATCGACCTCGACGGCGGCTTCGGCGAGCGCGAGCACCACCCCGCCGCGGGCGGCGACGTGCGCGAGCGCTACGAGGTCGGCGCCGGCCGGCTCGTCATCGACCTGCGCGACGTGCCCGGCCCGGAGCTCGCCGGGCGCACGATCGGGGTCGGCGTGGGGCTGGGCGAGGCGATCGTGCTGGTGCCCGAGGACGTGTGCGTCGCGAGCCGCGGCGAGGTCGGGATGGGACGGGTGGCGACCTTCGACGACGCGACGGGCGGGGTGGACGTCCTCGTGGACGACCCGCGCCGCGCCGCCCCGGGCAGGCACCTGCTCGTGCTCGACGCCCAGGTGGGCGTCGGGCAGGTGCAGGTGGGCGGGGAGGACCTCGCGAGCCTCGCGGGCGAGGACCGCTGGGACGAGCGGGGCTTCGACCGCCCGGGACTCGACCCGTTCGACGCGAACCGGGCCTGCGCGGGTGCCGGCGCGTAGGCCCGACCCCGCGTCGCTCGTCGCGGGGCTCGTCCTCGTCGCCCTCGGGGCGGTCCTCCTCCTGGACCGCCTCGGGGCGATCGACCTGCGCTTCGCCGCGTTCGCCCCGCTCGCCTGCGCCGCCGTCGGCGCGGTCCTCCTGGCCAGCGGCCTGAGCCGGGGGGGCTGATGGGCCACTTCGCCCCCGCCGCCGCCCCCCGGTCGCTGCGCCGCGATCCCTCCCGCCGCGTCGTGGCCGGCGTGGCCAGCGGCATCGCGTCGTGGCTCGGCGTCGACCCGCTGCTCGTCCGCGTGGCCTTCCTCGCCGCCGCGCTCGCCGCCGGGGCGGGGCTCGGCCTGTACCTCCTGCTCTGGATGCTCGTGCCCGCCGACCCGGCCGCGGGCGAGGGACGCGGCCGCCGGCTGCGCGGCCGGGGCGGTCGAGGTCGCCCTCGGGGTCGCGCTGCTCGTGCTCAGCGCGCTGCTCGCCTTCCGGGCGGTCGGGCTCTGGTTCTCCGACGCGCTCGTGTGGCCCCTCGTCCTCGTGGCCGGGGGCGGCGCGCTGCTGTGGCGCGCGTCCCTCGGCGGGCCGCGCGACGAGCGTGCGGCGTTCGCCCCGCCGTCGCTCGCGGCCGTGGCGGCTCCCGCCCCGGAGGCCGGGCCCGTGGACCCCGGTGGCCGTCTCGCGCTCCGGGATCGGCGCCGCCCTGGTCGTGGCCGCCGGCCTCGTCTTCCTCCAGGCCGTCGGCGCCCTGCGCGCCGACCGCGAGGTCGTGCTCGTCGTGCTCGTCGTCGTCCTCGTGCTCGCCGTGATCCTCGCCCCGTGGATCGCCCGCCTGGCCCGCGCGCTCTCCGCCGAGCGCGCGGGGCGCATCCGCTCGCAGGAGCGCGCCGAGCTCGCGGCCCACCTGCACGACTCCGTCCTGCAGACCCTCGCGCTCGTCCAGCAGCGCGCGGACGACCCGCGCGCGGTGGGCGCCCTGGCCCGCGGCCAGGAGCGCGAGCTGCGTGCCTGGCTCGCCGGGCGCACGGCGCGCGAGCTGTCTC
>JALYMR010000008.1 GCA_030773615.1 Actinomycetota bacterium | reverse complement strand
CTCGCCGGCCGCCGGGACGACTTCGCCGAGGTCGCCGCCCTGCTCGTCTGCGACGAGGAGTGGCGGGTGGGGGCGTTCGCCCACGTCGAGCGCTTCGCGGGCTTCGACGCGTGCCTGTGCTTCGAGGCCGGGCAGACGACGGACGCGGGGGAGGACGAGGTCATCGTCCGCCGCAAGGGCGCGGGGACCCTGCGCGTCGCCGCCCACGGCCGCTCGGCGCACTCGGGGTCGAACCCCGAGCAGGGGCGCAACGCCCTGCTGGCGCTCGCCGCCGCGGCCCAGGCGGTGGCCGGGGCGCACGATCCGACCGGTCCGGCCCGCCTGACCGCCGTGCCCACCGTCCTTCGCAGCGGGGAGGCCTTCAACGTCGTCCCCGCGGCCGGCGAGCTCGTGTGCGACCTGCGGGCGGACGACCACGCCGCGTTCGACGCCGCGCTCCAGGCCGTGCCCGGCGAGGTGGACGAGGTGCGCCTGGAGGCCACGCTCGTGCGCCGGTGGCCGGCCATGGACGCGTGGGAGGCGACGGCGCCCCTGCTGGCGAGCGCCTCCGCTGCGCTGGGGCGCCCCGTCGTAGCCGCCGGGCGCGGCGGCGCGAGCGACGCGAGCCACTTCGCGGCCGAGATCCCGCTCACCGTCGACGGCCTCGGGCCGCGGGGTGGGGGCGCCCACGCGCCGCACGAGTTCGTCCTGGCCTCCTCCTTGCGCTCGCGGGCGGAGGTGGCCCTGGCCGTCGTCGACGCCGTCTTGGCGCCGAGCCGCCAGATTCGTTGCGAGCCGACAGCTCGCCCCGACGTCCGCTAGGGTCCCCGCCTTCAACTGAAGACCTGCCGAATCCTCGCCCACACGGCGGGGAGCGGGGGACCCAAAGGTCGCCGGAAGGCGGCCGGGGGCGAATGGCCAGTGCTCTGGCCTAGCGCTGCCTCACCAAGCGCGAGCCCGACAGCTAACCCCGTAGGCGTCGATGAGGAGGTCCGTTGTCGCCCCGAGTTCGCTGTGCGCTGCCTGCGCTGTTCGTCGCCGCCCTGCTCCCCGTGCCCGTCGCCGAGGGCGCCCAGAAGCGCAACTGGAATCTCGGTGACCGCGCCCCGCTGCGCGCCGGCATGGCCGGGCACGACGTCCGCGTCCTCCAGGACTTCCTGACCCGCGCCGGGCACCGCACGACGGTCGACGGCCGGTTCGGCCGGGGCACGACGCGCTCCGTGCGCGCCTTCGAGCGCGCGCAGCGCCGCCGGCCGGACGGCCGCCTGACCCGGGGCGAGATCGCCCTGCTGCGCCGGGCCGCCTTCTCCGGCGGTGCCTCCGCCGTGCAGCAGCCCCAGCCGGCCCGCGAGGCGGTCAGCACCCCGGCGCCCACCCGCTCCGGCCTCGCCGCCGGCCGGGCGACGATCGGCCCCGACGGGCTGGCGAAGGCGCCCGCCGACGCCCCGGCCGCCGTGCGCGACATCATCGCCGCGGCGAACCGCATCGCGGGCAAGCCCTACCGCTACGGCGGCGGGCACGGCCGCTGGGAGGACGCGGGCTACGACTGCTCCGGCTCGGTGTCCTACGCGCTGCACGGCGCCGGCCTGCTCGACACCGCGATGCCCTCGGGCGGGTTCATGCGCTGGGGCGCGTCTGGCCCGGGCGAGTGGGTGACGATCTACGCCCACCCCGGCCATATGTACATGATCGTCGCCGGCCTGCGCTTCGACACGAGCGCGCAGCGGCAGACGGGCGGACGCTGGACGAGCGAGATGCGCTCGACGAGCGGCTACGTCGTACGTCACCCGGCCGGCCTCTAGCTCGACGATCGTCCGAGGGCGGGGTCCCTCGGAGGCCGCGATACTGCGCGGGTGGAACCGATCCGCGAGCCGCTCACCCCTGACGAGGAGCTGATCGCCGCCCAGGAGGCGGGGGTGGCCAGCAAGATCACCGACGAGCAGCGCGTGGAGCGCATGCGCGCGGAGCTCGAGCTGGGGTTCGCGCGGCTCGGCGACCTCGGCGGCGCCGTCACCGTGTTCGGCTCCGCGCGCACGCCCGAGGGCACGGCGGAGTACGACAGGGGGGTGGAGGTCGGTCGCAGGCTCGGCGAGGTCGGCCTCGCCATCATCACCGGCGGCGGCCCGGGGCTCATGCAGGCGGCCAACCAGGGCGCGCGCGAGGCCGGCGTCCCCTCCGTCGGCCTGACCATCGACCTGCCCTTCGAGCAGGGGTCGAACGCGTTCCTCGACCGCGAGGTCCCCTTCCACTACTTCTTCTGCCGCAAGGTCATGTTCGTCCGCTACGCCTGCGCGTTCGTCGCCCTGCCCGGCGGCTTCGGCACGCTCGACGAGCTGTTCGAGTGCCTCACGCTGATCCAGACGCAGAAGGTGCGCGACTTCCCCGTCCTGCTCGTCGGGACGGACTATTGGGGCGGCCTGGTCGACTGGCTGCGCGACAAGGTCACCGCGCAGGGCAAGATCGACCCCGAGGACCTCGCGATCGCCGAGCTCACGGACGACCTCGACCTCGTCGTGCAGCGCGTGCTCGAGGCCGCCGAGGAGCAGGGCGTGCAGCGCTTCGCGCGCGACTAGTCCTCGGCGCGCGGCGGGCGGCGCTCGTCCTTGCGGCGCCCCTGGCGCGCCTTCGCGGCCAGCCGGCGCTCGCGCGAGCCCGCGGTGGGC
>JALYMR010000007.1 GCA_030773615.1 Actinomycetota bacterium | reverse complement strand
GCCCCGCCCGCCCCGTCCGCGCCGCCGTGCTGCTCGCCGTCGGCGTCGTCGTCGTCTGGAGCGTGGCCGCCCGCGCCCTGCGCGACCTGCCCGAGCCGCTGGCCGACGTGCGCTACCAGGCCGCGCTCACCGACGGCCTGGACGACGCGGTGGCGCAGGCCGGGGGCGAGAGGCGCCTCCTGCGCTGCGCACCCCTGCACACGAACAAGTTCTTCACCCAGCTCGTGGCCTGGGAGCTCGGGCTGCACGGCGTGCAGGTCGACTACCAGCCGCGGGCACCGGCCGTCGTCCTGCGCGTGCGCACCCTCGAGGGCGCGAGCCCGCGGCCCGCCGAGCGCCTCGCCGGCGGCCGCCTGCTGGCCGACACCGGGCTGTGGCGGGTGGAGGCCGCGTGCGGCTCTAGCCTGGGGACCCGATGAGCTCGGTCGCCGCGCGTCCCACGCCGCTGGCGCGCCTGCGGGCGCGCTCGCTGGGTCCCGCGGTCGTCGCCGTCCTCGTGGTGGGGCTCTGCGGGCTCTCCCTGTTCCTGCGCACCCGCGCGCTGCACGCCGGCTTCTGGATCGACGAGGGGCTGTCCGTGGGGATCGCCTCGTTCGGCCTGCTCGAGATCCCCGGCATCCTGCGGCTCGACGGCTCGCCGCCGCTGTACTACGGGCTCCTGCACGTGTGGATGGGCGTCTTCGGCTCGGGCGAGGGCGCCACGCACGGGCTCTCCGTCGTCTTCGCCGTCCTCTGCGTGCCCGTCGCCCTGTGGGCCGGGCGGACGCTCGGCGGTCCGCGCGCCGGGTGGATGGCCGCGCTCATCGCCGCCCTGCACCCGTTCTTGACCTTCTTCGCGCAGGAGACGCGCATGTACGCGCTCCTGGCCCTCCTCGCCCTGCTCTTCGCCGCGGCGCTCGCCCACGCCTTCGCGCTCGGCGACCGTCGCTTCCTGCCCGCGGTCGTCGCCGCCGGCGCGCTGCTCGCCTACACCCACAACTGGGGCCTCTTCGTCCTCGCCGGCGGCGCCCTCTCCGTCGGGCTCGCCGCCTGGCGGCGCGCCCGGCAGCGGCGGGCGCTCCTGCGCGACGGCCTGCTCGCCTTCGGCGCGATCGGCCTGCTCTACCTGCCCTGGGTGCCCACCCTGCTCGAGCAGGCCGCCCACACGGGCGCGCCGTGGTCGGCGCGCCCGGGGCTGCAGGCGCTGCTGTCCGGGACGTTCGTCGTGCTCGGCGGCGGGGGCGCGGGTCCCCTGCTGCTCGTGTCCGCGGGCGCCGGGGTCGCCGCGCTCCTGGGCCGGCCGCTGCCCGGGGTGGCGCCCGAGCTCGACGCGGACGCCCACGAGCGGCGCCGGCGCGTCGTCGAGCTGCTGCTCGCGCTGCTCGTCACCGCGCTCCTGCTCGCGTGGGCCTCCTCCCAGCTCGCGCCGGCGTGGGCGAGCCGCTACCTCGCCGCCTTCGTCGGGCCCGCCGCGCTGCTGGCCGCGATCGGCCTCGCGCACGCGCGAGGGCTCGGCGTCGCCGCGCTCCTGCTCCTCGCCTTCCTGTGGGCCGACGGCAGGGAGGGGGCGGTCGAGGCCAAGAGCAACGTCCGCGAGGTGGCGAGCCGCATCGAGCTGCGCGCCGTGCGCCCGGGCGACCTCGTCGTCTCCACCCACCCGGAGCAGGTGCCCGTCCTGCGCTACTACCTGGGCGACGCGCTGCGCTACGCCACCTCGCTCGGCCCCCACCCCGATCCGCGGATCATGGACTGGCGCGACGTGCTCGAGCGCCTGGAGGCGGCCGCCCCGCGCCCGACGGCCGCCCGCGTGCTCGCCGAGCTGCGCCCGGGGCAGGCCGTCGTGCTCGTCCAGCCCATCCTGCGGGCGGACCGCTGGCAGGCGCCGTGGACGGCGCTCGTGCGCAAGCGCGTCGTCCAGTGGGAACGCCTCCTCGACCGCGACCCCCGGCTGCGCCGCCTCGAGACGTTCCCCCGCTTCGGCCTCAAGGCACCCCCGCGCGGGGTACGGGCCATCCTCTACCGGGTACGCGAGGCACCATCGTCGGGCCGACGGGCAGGGAGCGGTCGCCGGGCGGGGAACTGAGGGCCGAGCCGCCGCATTGGCGGCCCAGCGAGCGTCTTTAGGAAGGCTTTAGCTACACTGAGGCCCATGGCGATCACCGTTCCGGTCACCCCGGCCGCCGACCGCGGCGTCGAGCGGCCCACGCTGGTCCTCGGCGGGGGCCCCGCGGGCCTCACCGCGGGCTACCTGCTCGCCAAGGCCGGGCACCCC
>JALYMR010000006.1 GCA_030773615.1 Actinomycetota bacterium | reverse complement strand
GGCTCGGCGGCCGGAGCGGGCGTGGGCGGAGCGGGCGTGGGCGGCGGCGCGGCGGCGTCCTGCACCGCAACGACCGGGGCCTCGAGCGGGGGCAGCGGCACCTGGTCGGCCGGCGTGTCAGCGGGTGCGTCGACCTCGACGCGCAGCTCCTGGCCGTCGGCGAGGGTCACGACGACGACGCGGGGGTCGGCCAGCGCGGGCAGGGTCGACGCCCCCAGGGCGAGCGCCAGGGCGAGGACCAGCGCCAGAGCAGTGAGCAGCGAGCGTGTCACGTGGGTCGCGTCCATGCGCTCCCGCGCTCGGCGCACCCCTCAGGCTACCAGCGGTGCCCCGGGGGGAGGTGCGTCCGGGGGATCGGCAGGCGCCGCCCCGGCTTGAGCCTGCCTGCCGCTCCCGCACCTCGAGCTGACGGTGAGGGTGCGCCCGGCGGCCGGCGCGCCGCGGCCGCGCCGAGCGACTTGGCGTCGCCCGCCGTCATGCGGTACAAGGAGGCGCGATGCCAAGCGAACCGCGCCCCTTCGAGCTCGAGGAGCTCGTCACCCGCCCCGGTACCTACGTCAACCCCCAGACGGAGATGGTCGTCATCGTCGACGACGCCCGGCATTTCGACGCCGCGGCCCTCGAGGAGCTCGAGGGCGCCGACTGGGTGCTCGTGTCCGAGGAGACGCCGGTCGACGAGGACGCGCGCGACGAGCTCATCGACAGCTTCCAGGCCCGGCTCGGTGCCGGCGAGGTCCACGACGGCGACGACCTCGAGGACGAGGAGGACGAGCTCGAGCCCGATCCCGACCGGGTCGACGCGGAGTAGGACGGCGAGCGCCCGGGGGTTGCCCGGGCGCTTGGGTCGATGCGTGATCGGTGGTGGGTTACAGCATGTGCCAGCGCATCCGCCACCCGTTGAGGGCGGAGCGCTGAAGCACGTTGCGCAGGCGCTTCACGTGTTCCTCGCTTTCGCGGGGCTCGGGGCCCCGCGACTGGTTGTCTCGGGCGAGCCGACCCGACGGGGGGCTCGCGGCGTTGTATGCCAGCGTCAGGACTGCTGGGCGCTGGCTTGCCGCCGGTGCCTCGGCGACAACGCTCTCTGACGACAATCCACAGATTAGCGGGCGGCCCGTGGCGCTCGTGTGAGCCGGGTCACCGTCGCCGACCCGGCTCACCAGCGTCTGGACGGACCTTCGGGCTAGTAGGGACCGGACGACCCGACATCGTCCTGGTGCGTCTCCATCGCCTCGTCGGCCTGGGCGGCGGCGCGGGAGCTCTCGCCCTGGAGCTTGACGACGCTCATGACGGGCGCCATCGCCACCTGCCCGAGGCCGCAGATCGAGGTCAGGCGCGCCGTCTCCTCCAGGTCGGCCATCTCCCCGTCCACCGAGTCGGGGCCCTCGCCGCGCGCGAGCATGCCCTGGAGGATCTCGAGCGCCTTGTGCGACCCGACTCGGCAGGGCACGCACTTGCCGCACGACTCGTTGCGGAAGAAGCGCGTCACGTTCGTTCCGGCGGCGAGCAGGTTCGTCCCCTCGGCCACGAACACCATCGCGCCCGTGCCCAGGACGGAGCCGGCCTCCACCAGCGCGTTCCATTCGAGCGGCGTGTCGAGCTTGTCCGCGCCGAGGAAGTTCGACGACGCGCCGCCGGGCTGGTAGGCCAGCGGCTCGGCGCCGCCGAGGATGCCGCCGGCGGCCTCGAGCAGCTCTCGCGCCGTGCTGCCCATGGGCATGCAGACCACCGTCGGCTTCTCCACGTGGCCGGAGACCGCGAAGAACTTCAGGCCCGGCGCATCGCCCTTGCCCTGCGCCTGCCACCACTCGCCCCCGCGCTCGACGATGATCGGCACGTGGGCGAAGGTCTCGACGTTGTTCATCAGCGTCGGCTGGCCGTGGAGCCCGTAGTTGCCCGGGAACGGGGGCTTGTTGCGCGGCTCGCCTCGGTGGCCCTCCATGCACTCGAGCAGCGCCGTCTCCTCACCGAGGATGTAGCCGCCGGGCGAGACGAAGACGTCGACCTCGAGCCGCCGGCCGCTGCCCAGGACGTCCTCGCCGAGCAGGCCGGCCGCGCGTGCGGCGTCGAGCTCCGCCCGGAAAACGTGCTCCTCGGGGGCGTACTCGTGGCGGATGAAGAGCCAGCCCTGCTCCGCGCCCACGACGAGCATCCCGAGCAGCATCCCCTCGAGGACGAGGTGCGACTGGCTCGTGAGGATCTCGCGGTCCTTGAACGTGCCGGGCTCCGCCTCGTCCGCGTTGCACACGAGGAACTTCGGCTGCGCCGTCTCCCCGCGCACGAGGTCCCACTTCAGGCCGGTGGGGAAGCCGGCGCCGCCCATGCCGCGCAGTCCGGACGCCTTCAGCGCCTCGATGGCCTCCTCCGGCGCGAGCTCGCCCCCCAGGAAGCGCCGCACGAGGCGGTAGCGCTCGTCGCCCGAGCCGTACGGGTCGTTCGGCCACGTCTCCGCGAAGGCCTGGGGCTCCGCGTGCGGCACGCCGCCGTCGCGGCCCGCCTCGACGAGGCGGTCGAGCTCGTCGACGTGGGCGGGGTGCTCGTTGACCGAGACGGCCGGCGCGGTGTCGCAGCGCCCGAGGCACGACACCTCCTTGACCTCCACCTGGACGTCGTCGCCGTAGCGCTCGCGCACCTCGGCGATCCGCTCCTCGGCCCCGTGCAGCCAGCACGAGAGGTCATGGCAGACGCTGACCTCCACCTTCACGGGCCCATCCGTGCGGAAGTGCGAGTAGAAGGAGATGACCCCGCCGATCTCGTACAGCGGGCGGCGCGTGTCGCGCGAGAGCTTCACGAGCTCCTCGCGGGGCAGCCAGCCGTGCTCGGCCTGGATGGCGTTGAGCGCGGGCATCAGGCTCGGGCCCGGGAACTTGCCGTCCCGGGCCTCGACGCCGGGCACGTGCCGCCCGCCGCCCATCGGGCCCGTCCAGGCCCGGCTGGCGAACGGCGCGCCGCCGTTGCCCTGTCGGTTTGACTCCGTCATCAGGCCTCCCTCGCCAAGCCGGCGACCTCGCCGACGCGCTCGCTGCCGGTGTGCTCGCGGTTGCCCGCACCCTTGTCGTCGAGCCCGACGCCCTCCGAGCCGAGCTCCCCCGCGCCGTCGGCCGAGACCCGCTCGACCTTGACCGCGCAGAACTTGAACTCGGGGATCTTGCCGAACGGGTCGACCTCGTCGTTCGTCAGCACGTTGGCCGACGCCTCGCGGAAGTGGAACGGGATGAACACGTTGCCCGGCACCTCGCGGACCGAGAGGCGCACGGCGATCTCGATCGAGCCGCGCCGCGAGGTCACGCGCACGAAGTCGCCCTCGCCCGCGCCGAGCTCGGCCGCGTCGTCGGGATGCATGTACACCTGCGCCTGGGGCGAGATCGCGTCGAGCGCGTAGGAGCGACGCGTCATGGACCCCGTGTGCCAGTGCTCGAGCAGCCGGCCCGTGTTCAGCACGAACGGGAACTCCTCGTTGGGCAGCTCGCGGGCCGGCAGCCACTCGGCGGGCACGAGGTGCGCCTTGCCGTCGTCCGTGCCGAACAGCTTGTCGAAGAGCACGACCGTGCCGTCCGAGTGCTCCGGGTCGGGGTTCGGGTACAGCTTGCCCCCCCTGCCCAGGTTGTCGTAGTTCAGGCCGGCGTAGTTGGGCATGACCGAGACGAGCTCGTCGAAGATCTCGCGCGGCGACTCGTAGTGCATGTCGAGGCCGACCAGGTTCGCGATGTCCTGGGTGATCCGCCAGTCCTCGCGGGCCTCACCGGGCGGGTCGAGCACCTTGCGCCCGAGCTGCACGCGCCGGTCGGTGTTCGTGTACGTGCCCTCCTTCTCGAGGGCCGCCGTGGCCGGGAGGATCACGTCGGCGAACTCCGCGGTTTCCGTGAGGTAGATGTCCTGCACGACGAGGAAGTCCAGCGCGCTGAGCGCCTTGCGGACCTTGTTCACGTTCGGGTCGGAGAGGAACGGGTTCTCGCCCATCATGTACATGCCCTTGATGGACTTGTTCAGGGCGGAGTGCATGATCTCCGTGACCGTCAGACCCCGGTTCGGGTCGAGCTCGCGGCCCCACGCCTCCTCGAAGCGCTCCCGGATGCCCGGCTTGTCGACGGGCTGGTAGTCGGGGTACATCATCGGGATCAGGCCGGCGTCCGAGGCGCCCTGCACGTTGTTCTGCCCGCGCAGCGGGTGCAGGCCGGTGCCCGGCTTGCCCACGTGGCCGGTGATCGCGCACATCGCGATGAGGCAGCGCGCGTTGTCCGTGCCCGTCGTGTGCTGGGAGATGCCCATCCCCCAGTAGATGACGCCGGCGTTGGCCTCGCCCCACATGCGGGCGACCGTGCGGATCTTGTCGGCGTCGACGCCGCAGATCTGGGCCGCGCGCTCCGGCGGGTACTCCTTGACCGTCTTGGCCAGCTCGCCGTAGTTGCTCACGCGCTTGGCGATGAACTCCCGGTCGATGAGGCCGAGGCGGATGACCTCGTGCATGACGCCGTTGAAGAACGCGACGTCGGTGCCCGGCTTGATCTGGCAGAAGATGTCCGCGTGCTCGACGATGCGCTCGCGGCGCACGTCGACGACGACGATCTTCGTCCCGCGCCGCCTGGCCTGCTTGAAGAACGTGGCGGCGACGGGGTGGTTGGCCGTCGTGTTCGAGCCGGCGAGGATCGCGATGTCGGCGTTGATGATGTCGCCGTAGGTCGTCGACACGGCGCCCGAGCCGACGCCCTCGAAGAGGGCGGCCACGCTCGACGCGTGGCACAGGCGGGTGCAGTGGTCGACGTTGTTCGTGCCGAAGCCCGCCCGGATCAGCTTCTGGAAGAGGTAGGCCTCCTCGTTCGTGCACTTCGCCGAGCCGAAGCCGGCGAGCGAGCCCGAGCCGTGCTCGTCGAGGATGCCCCGCAGCCTGCGCCCGACGAGGTCGAGCGCCTCCTCCCACGTCGCCTCCCGGAAGTGGGGCATGATCAGGTCGTAGTCGACGAGCCCGCCCGGCTTCTTCTTGCCCTTCATCTCGCCGGAGACCTCGGGGGACAGCGGGCCCTTCGGGTAG
>JALYMR010000005.1 GCA_030773615.1 Actinomycetota bacterium | reverse complement strand
CGCGCGGCCCGCGCGGAGGTGGCCCACCTCGGCACGTTCACGGGCGGCGGCGGGGCGCAGCGCGTGAGCGCCGGGACGATCGCGCCGCTGCTCGACAGCGACGCCGAGGCCTACGCCGCGCTCGTGCTCGGCACCCGCGACTACGTCGAGAAGAACGGCTTCGCGCACGTCGTGATCGGCCTGTCGGGCGGCATCGACTCTACCCTCGTCGCCCTCGTCGCGGTCGACGCGCTGGGCGCCGACCGGGTGCGCTGCGTGACCATGCCCTCGCCGTACTCCTCCTCGGGCACCCTGGCCGACGCGCGGGCCCTCGCCGCCAACCTCGGCGTGGAGCTCCTCGAGCTGCCGATCGAGCCCACGATGCGCGCCTACGACGCGATCCTCGCCGAGCCGTTCGCCGAGCGCGAGCCCGACCTCACCGAGGAGAACCTCCAGGCCCGCATCCGCGGCAACCTGCTCATGGCCCTCTCGAACAAGTTCGGCTGGCTCGTCCTCACCACGGGCAACAAGTCCGAGATGAGCGTGGGCTACTCCACGCTCTACGGGGACAGCGCGGGCGGCTTCGCGGTGATCAAGGACGTGCCGAAGACGCTCGTCCCCCGCCTCGTGGGCGAGCGCGCGCGCCGGGACGCCGCCTCCCCCGTGCCGCCCTCGATCATGACCCGGCCGCCGTCGGCCGAGCTGCGTCCCGACCAGCGCGACGAGGACACCCTGCCCCCGTACGCCGTGCTCGACCGCATCGTGGAGGGCTACGTGGAGCGCGACCTCGACCGCGACGCGCTCATCGCCCGGGGCCTGCCCCCCGAGTACGTCGACCGGGTCATCCGGCTCATCGACCTCGCCGAGTACAAGCGCCGGCAGAACCCGCCGGGGATCAAGATCACCACGAAGGCGTTCGGGCGCGACCGGCGGATGCCGATCACGAACCGCTACCGCCCCGCGGGCGCACCGCCACCGTCACCCGCCCCAGCGCGCACAGCCGGCCCTGGTCGTCGCTGAGCTCGACGTCCCACAGCCAGGTCGTCCGCCCCCCGTGGCGACGGCGGGCGACGGCATGGACGGTGCCCTCGGCGATCGGGCGCAGGAACGAGGTGTGGTTGGCGATGCCCAGGGGGACGGCGCCCTTCTGCGCGACGCCGGCGTAGGTGCCCCGGGAGGCGAGCGACTCGGCCACCGCGGCGTAGAGCCCGCCGTGGACGAGCCCGAACGGCTGGCGGATCGCGTCGCGCACCGGGACGCGGGCCACGACCTCCTCCTCGCCCACGGCGAGGACCTCGAGGCCGAGCAGCGCGTCGAGCCCACCCTCGAGGGCCATCGCGCGGACTCTAGGGTGCGGGGATGAGCACGCTCGACGGCCTGCCGCCCGACCAGCGCGCCGTGCTCGAGCTGCTCTACGGGCACGACCGCACCCCCGAGGACGTGGCCGGGCTCGCCGGCGTGCCGCCCGAGGCGGTGCGCGCTCGCGCGCAGGAGGCCCTCGTGGCCCTCGGTCCCGAGCGCACGCGCGCCTACCTGCGCGAGCTCGAGGGCCCGGCGGAGGCGTCCGCGACGGCGGCACCCCTCGACGAGGCGCCCGCCGCGCCTCGGCGTACGGTCCCCGTCGCGCTCGTCGTCGCCGCCTGCGTCGTCGTGGCGCTCGTCGCGCTCGCCGTCGTCCTCAGTACGACAGCAGGGCGCTGACCGGGAGGTCGCCCAGCCGCTGGCGGCCCGAGAGGAAGGCGAGCTCGATGAGGAAGGCGCAGGCCACCACGGTGCCGCCCGCCTGCTCCACGAGGTCGCACAGCGCGCGGGCCGTCCCACCCGTGGCCAGCAGGTCGTCGTGGACGAGCACGCGCGCGCCGGGGGCGACGGCGTCGGAGTGCAGCTCGAGCGCGTCCGTCCCGTACTCGAGGAGGTACTCCGCACGGATCGTCTTGGCCGGCAGCTTGCCCGGCTTGCGGGCGAGCACGAAGCCCGCGCCGAGCTCACGGGCCAGGGCGGGCCCGAGCAGGAACCCCCGCGCCTCGGCCCCGATGACCACGTCGGGCTCGAGCTCGCGGGTCTCGTCGGCCAGGCCGAGGACCGCGGCGTCGAGCGCCGCGGGGGCCGCGAGCACCGGGGTGATGTCGTAGAAGAGGACCCCCGGGGTCGGGAAGTCGGGGATCTCGCGCACGTACGCGGCGAGATCCGCTCGGGTGCTCATCCCGCGATGCGACGCAGGTCGCGGACGAGCAGGAGGTGCTTCAGGCGCGAGGCGACGGCGGCGAGCTCCTCGAGCGCCTCGACCGCCTCCTTGCGCCGCTCGGGGTTGCGCGAGCGCAGCGCCGGGGCGAGGATCTGCTGCAGGAGCGACGCCTCGCCCGCGGCCGAGGAGCGGAACACGCGCAGGTTGCGCCCGCCCACGCCGTACCGCGCGAGCTCGGCGGCCGCGCGGACGATCTCGCGCTCCGTCTCGTCGTAGAGGCGCTCGCCCCCGCGCAGCTCGCCGCTGACGATGCCGAAGTCCTCGAGCTCGCGCACGAGCCCCCGCGGGACCTCCGCCTCCTCGAGCAGGTCGTCGAGCGGTCGCAGCGGGCCGCGCTCGCGCAGCGACACGGCCGGGCTGCCGGCCCGGCGCCGGGTGGGAGCCGGCGTGGGCGGCCCCCCGTCGGCTTCCTCGGCCGCACGCCCCGCGGCGAGCTCCTGGCGGATGACCCGGAGGGGCAGGAACTCGTCGCGCTGGAGGCGCAGGATCGTCCGCAGGCGGGCGACGTCGCTCGGCGTGTACAGCCGGTAGCCGCCCGGCGTGCGCCGCGGGTTGAGGAGCTTCTGGTCCTCGAGGTAGCGGATCTTCGAGATGGAGATGTCGGGGAACTCCTGGCTGAGCCCCTTGCACACCGCGCCGATGGTCATCCCCTTGGTCGGAGGCCCGGGATCCTCGACGAGCGGCTCGAAGTCCTGCTCGGCCGTCACGTGCGCCCGAGGAAGGTGAGCTTGTACTTGCCGACCTGCAGCTCGTCGCCTTCCTCCAGGCGATGCGACTCGATGCGCTGGCGGTTCACGTACGTCCCGTTCAGCGAGCCGAGGTCATCGAGCCAGTAGGCCCCGTTGCGCTTCACGATGAGCGCGTGGTCGCGCGAGACGGTCACGTCGTCGAGGAACACGTCGGAGTCGGGCCGCCGCCCCAGGGTCATGCGCTCGCCCTCGAGCGGGAAGCTCTCCCCGACCCGGCCGCCGCCGCTGCGGATCACAAGCGCCGCGCCGCCGGCCGCGACCACGTCGTCGAGCTCGACGGGGATGAACTCGCCCGTCTCGCCCACGCGGTAGGTCACGGTGTTCGACTCCTGGACGGTGGTCGGCGCGCCCAGGAAGGAGCCGCAGCGCTGGCAGTAGTTCGCGCCGTCGGCGTTGACGAACCCGCACTCGGGGCAGTGCTGGGCCACCGGGCGCCCCCGGGCTAGCGCTCGCTGCCGGGCTCCGCCGTGCGGCCGGCGAGGATGTCGGTCAGCCGCTGGACGTCGGCGCCGCTGATCACGTCCTCGCCCATGTCGTGCTTCTTGCGCAGACGGTTCACCAGCTCGGCGCGCAGGATGTCGATCTTGCCGTGCAGGATGCGCCGGCGGTAGGAGATGTCCACCTCTTCCTCCGTGAGCTGCTGGATGTAGTCCTTGAGCTCCTGATCCGAGAGCGAGCCGAGGTCAGGGAAGGTGTCCATGGCCGCGGAGCATACCAGTGGGCCCGTCAAGCTGAGGTCGAGGGTTTGCCGCTCGCGCGCCGCAGGTACAGGGCCGTCGCGAGCAGGGAGAGGGCGACCCCGACGGCGAGCAGGACCGCCCCCGTGGTGCGCCAGCCGACGAGCCCGGCGAACACCGCGGCCATGACCGGCCAGACCGCGAGGCGCCCGGGCCAGTTGATCGAGAGGGCCATCCCGCGGGCCAACGCGAGGCGCCCGAGCACGAGCATGGCCACCTCCCGGGCGACGAGCACGCCGAGCAGCCAGCGCGGCAGCAGCGCGAAGCGCAGGCAGACCGCGACGCCGGCGAGGACGAGCAGCCGGTCGACGACGGGGTCGAGCAGGGCGCCCAGGCGGGAGTACTGACCGCTGACCCGCGCGGCGATCCCGTCGAGGTAGTCGCTCCAGGCGATGACCGCGAAGAGCAGAACGGCGATCCCGGCGACGCCGTCGCCGTCCGCGTCCCGCCGCGCGAGCACGAGGAACACCGGGATGAGCGCGAGCCGGGTGAAGCCGATGAGGTTGGGGAGCGTCCACGGCCGCAGCGGCTGGCCGCGCAGCGTGGCCGACGGGGGTGGGCCCGAGCGGTCGAGACCGCTCAGGCGCCGGAAGGTGAGCCGGCCGCGCCCTACGGCACGCTCGCCCACAGCCGCCTGACCGCCCCGGCCGCGTCCGCGAGCGGGACGCCCCCCTCCACGTCCTCGAGCCCCCGCCGGCGCTGCGCCTCGGCGCTCCCCGCCGCCAGCGTCCGGCGCCCGACGGTCAGCCGCACCGGGCAGCCGAGCAGCTCCGCGTCCGTGAGCTTCTCCCCCGCCCCCGCGTCGCGGTCGTCCAGCACCACGGCGAGGCCCTCCCGGTCGAGTTCCTCGGCCAGCCGCTCGGCCGCGGCGCGCTCCTCGGTGTCGGCCTTGCCCAGGGCGACGACCTCGACGTCGTACGGCGCGATGGCCTTGGGCCAGGCGATCCCGCGCTCGTCGGCGAACTGCTCGGCGGCCGCCGCCGCCACCCGGGCGGGGCCGATGCCGTAGGACCCCATCCAGATCGGGCGCTCCTGGCCCGTCTCGTCGAGGAACGTCGCCCCGAGGGGCACGGAGTACCGGGTGCCGAGCTTGAAGATGTTCGCCACCTCGATCGCGGGCTCGATCGTGATCGGGCTGCCCCCCACCGTGTCGCCCTCCTCGACCGTGCGCACGTCGACGGTCTCGAAGGCGAAGTCGCGCCCGGGCTGCACGCCGCGCAGGTGGTGCTCGGACTCGTTCGCGCCGGCCACGTAGCCGCCACCGTCCACCGCGCCGTCGAGCAGCACGGGCACCTCGAGGCCGACCGGCCCCATGAACCCCGGGGGCCCGACCCGCGCGCGGACCTCCTCCTCGTGGGCGGGCCGGAACGGCTCGCGCAGGGCGTTGGCCAGCTTGACCTCGTTGACCCGGTGGTCGCCGCGCACGACGACCATGACCAGGCCGCGCCCCTCCGTGACCACCGGGAACGCCTTGAGGCAGGCGCCCACGGCGACGCCGAGCGACGCGGCGAGCGCCTCCATCGTCGTCGCCCCCGGGGTGTGCACGGGCTCGGGGGCGGGCAGCGGCGCGGGCAGCGCGACGGCCTGGGCGTCCGCGGTGGCCACCTCCACGTTCGCGGCGTAGCCCGGGGCGAGCGCGACCTCGTTCTCGCCGGCCGCGCACGGCGCCATGTACTCGTGGGCCCCGAACCCGCCCATCATCCCCACGTCCGACTCGACCTTGTACCAGCGCAGCCCCGCGCGGTCGAAGATGCGGTCGTAGGCCTGCACGTGCCGGGCGTAGCTCTCGGCCAGGCCCTCCTCGTCGCGGTCGAACGAGTACGAGTCCTTCATGACGAACTCGCGCGTGCGCAGGACGCCGGCCCGCGGCCGGGGCTCGTCCCGCTCCTTCACCTGGAAGTGGTAGAGGACGAGCGGCAGATCGCGGTAGGAGCGCACGGCCTGCGCGACGTGGAAGGTCACCGTCTCCTCGTGGCTCATGGCCAGGACGAGGTCCGCCCCCTTGCGGTCCTGCAGCCGGAAGAGCTCCGGCCCCACGGAGCCGTAGCGGCCGCTGCGCCGCCAGAGGTCGGCCGGGGTGAGCACCGGCATGAGCATCTCCTGCGCCCCGATCGCGTCGAGCTCCTCGCGCACGATCCGCACGACCCTCTCGTGCACCCGCCAGCCCGCGGGAAGCCAGGACCACATCCCCGCGCCGACCTGCCGCACGAGGCCGGCGCGCACCATGAGCCGGTGCGAGACCGCCTCGGCGTCGGCCGGGGGCCGGCGCTCCGTGGGGAGGAAGAGTCGGGAGAGGCGCTGCACCCTCCCAAGCCTACGGCGACGGGCGGAGGGGAGCGGCGACTGGCGCCGGCCGGGGGGCGGACCGGGCGGGCTAGGTCCGCGCGAAGCGGCGCCCGGCCACGGGGCTCTCGGCCTCGCGGGCGGCCTGCTCGGCCTCGAGCGCGGCGAGGCGCTCGGGGGTGAGCTCCCCCGCGTTCTCGTCCTCGATGGCCTGCAGCCACTCCGCGCCCTCGGCGGCGGCGGTCTCGTCGACGACGACCTCGCGCCGCTCGTAGAAGCGGTCGATCTCCTCGAAGAGCACGTCGACGAGCTGGTCCTGAGGCACCTTGCGCAGCGGCTTGCCCCGGCTGAACACGAGACCCTCGTTGCGCGCGCCGGTGATGCCGAAGTCGGCGTGCGACGCCTCGCCGATCCCGTTGACCGCGCAGCCGAGCACCGCGACCTCGATCGGGTCGTCGTACGCGCGCAGGCGCTCCTCGATCTCCGTGACCACCGTGTCCATGTCGAACTGCAGCCGCCCGCAGGTCGGGCAGGCGATGAGCACGGGGCCCCGCTCGCGCAGCTTGAGCGCCTTGAGGATCTCCCAGGCGACCTTGACCTCCTCCTCGGCGTGGAAGGTCGACAGGGAGATGCGGATCGTGTCCCCAATCCCGTCGGCGAGCAGCGTGCCCAGCCCGACCGCGCTCTTCAGGGAGCCCGACCAGCGCGTGCCCGCCTCGGTGATGCCGAGGTGCAGCGGGTGGTCGATCCGCTCGCTGAGCAGCCGGTTCGAGGCGATCGTGTCCGGGACGCTCGTCGACTTGATCGAGACCTTGAAGTCGTGGAAGTCGACGCGGTGCATGAGCTCGACGAACTCGACGGCGGCGGCCACGAGCGCCTCCACGGGGCTCTCGCGCTCGAGCGCGTGCAGGTGCTTGGGCAGGGACCCCGAGTTCACCCCGATGCGCATGGGCACCCCGGCCGCGGTGGCCCGCGCGGCGACCTCGGCGACCTTGTCGGGCCCGCCGATGTTGCCCGGGTTCAGCCGGATGCAGTGCGCCCCGGCGTCGATCGCCTTCAGGGCCAGCGTGTGGTTGAAGTGGATGTCGGCGATGACCGGGATGGGCGACTCGCGGACGATGGTGCGCAGCGCCTCGGCGTCCTGCTCGCGGGGGACGGCGACGCGCACGACGTCGGCGCCAGCCTCGGCGACCCGGCGGATCTGATCGAGCGTGGCCGGGAGGTTGGCCGTCTCCGTCTTCGTCATGGTCTGGACGACGACCGGCGCGCCCCCGCCGACGGGCACGCCGCCGACGTGGATCTGTCGCGCCGAGGCCATGCGCTGAGGGTAGTGGCGGTCCCATGGAATACCGCGACTTGGGCAGGACGGGCATCAGGGTGTCCGAGGTGGGCTACGGGGCCTGGGGGATCGGCGGCACCATGTGGATGGGCACCGACGACCAGGAGTCGCTGCGCGCGCTGCACCGCGCGGTCGACCTGGGCCTGAACTTCATCGACACCGCGCTCGGGTACGGCAAGGGGCACTCCGAGCAGCTCGTGGGCAAGGTGGTGCGCGAGCGCGACGAGTGGATCGTCGTGGCCACGAAGGTGCCGCCGAAGAACAAGGTGTGGCCCGCGCCCGCGGGACTGCATCCCGACGAGACCTTCCCCGGGGAGCACATCCGCTCCTGCACGGAGCGGTCCCTGCAGAACCTGGGGGCCGAGGTCATCGACCTCCAGCAGCTGCACGTGTGGTCGGACGAGTGGCTCGGCCAGGGCGACTGGCTCGAGACGGTCCAGGCGCTCAAGGACGAGGGCAAGATCAAGGCGTTCGGCGTCTCCATCAACGACCACCAGCCCGAGAACGGGCTCGAGCTCGTGCGCAGCGGCGTCGTCGACTCCGTGCAGGTGATCTACAACGTGTTCGACCAGAGCCCGGAGGACGAGCTCCTGCCCACCTGCCAGGAGCGCGGCGTGGGCGTGCTCGCGCGCGTCCCGTTCGACGAGGGCGCGCTGACCGGGCGGATTACGCCGGAGTCGACGTTCCCCGAGGGCGACTTCCGCAACGAGTACTTCGGCGACGGCCGCAAGGCGGAGGTCGACGAGCACCTGCGGGCGATCCTCGAGGACCTGGGCGTCGACCGCGACCAGCTCCCGGAGATCGCCCTGCGCTACATCCTCAGCCACCCCGCGGTGTCGAGCGCCATCCCCGGGATGCGCTCCGTGCGCAACGTGGAGCGCAACTGCGCCGTCGGCGACGGCAAGGGCCTGCCGCCCGAGCAGGTCGAGGCGCTGAAGGCGCACCGGTGGGTGCGCAACTTCTACCGCTAGCGCTCCTCCGCGTCCGGGCGGCGGTGCCACCATGAGCCGGTGAGCGCCCGCGCCTGGATCGCCTTCGCCGCGGTGTCCGTCCTGTGGGGCGTGCCCTACTTCTTCATCAAGCTCGCCGTGGAGGACGGGGTCTCGCCCGCCTTCGTGGCCTGGAGCCGGGTCGTGATCGGCGCCGCGGTGCTCCTGCCCGTCGCCTGGCGGCGCGGCGCCCTGTTCGGGCTGGCCCGGCGCTGGCGGGCCCTCGCCGCGTTCGCCCTGCTCGAGATCACGATCCCCTTCCCGCTCATCGCCGCCGGCGAGCAGCGGATCTCCTCCTCGCTCACGGCGATCCTCGTGGCGGCGCTGCCCCTGACCATGGCCCTCGTCGCCCCGCGCTTCGACCCCACCGCCGAGCGGGTGGACGGGCCCCGCCTGGGGGGCCTGCTCGTCGGCCTGGCCGGCGTCGTGCTGCTCCTCGGCGTCGACGTCGCCGGGCGCCCCGCCGAGCTCGTCGGCGCCGGGCTCGTGCTCCTGGCCACGATGGGCTACGCGGTCGGCCCCCTCGTCGTCCGCCGCCACCTGGCCGACGTCGACCCGCTGGGCCCGGTGGCCGGCGCGCTCGGGGTCGCCTCGGTCTATCTCGCCCCCGCGGCGCTCCTCTCCGCCCCCGAGCGCCTGCCGGCCGCCGAGGCGCTCGTCTCGCTGCTCGTGCTCGGCGTGGCCTGCACGGCGCTGGCCTTCGTGTTCTTCTTCGCGCTGATCGCCGAGGCGGGCCCTGCGCGGGCGACGGTCATCGCCTACGTCGCGCCGACCGTGGCGGTCGCCCTGGGGGTCGCCGTGCTGGGCGAGAGCCTCACCGCCGCGAGCGTCGCCGGCCTGCTGCTCATCCTCGCCGGCTCCTGGGTGTCGACGGGCGGACGCCTGCCCCCCGGGCTGGCCGCCGTCGCCCGCCGGCGCCCCGCGCCCGGACCCACCGGGCCGTGAGCGTCTACGGCACGGCCCGTGGGCCGCTCGCCCGCCTGGCCGATCCCGTGGCCGCCCGCGCGCGCGCCCGCCGGCACGCGACGTTCTTCGCGCTCACCGGCGTGACCCGGGCGAGCCGGATCGTCGACGTGGGCTGCGGCGCCCTTGGGCTGCGCGCCCTCGAGCCGGAGCTCGACGTCACCGGCGTGGACCTCGTCGACCGGCCGGGGTACCCCGGCCCGTTCGTGCGCGCCGACGCGACGGAACGCCTGCCCTTCCCCGACGACGCCTTCGACCTCGCGTACTCGAGCTCCGTCGTCGAGCACGTCGCCCCGGGGCTTCGCGCCGCGTTCGCCGCGGAGGTCAGGCGGGTCGCCCGAGGCTGGTATGTGCAGACCCCGGCGCGGTCGTTCCCCATCGAGCCGCACGCCCTGCTGCCCTTCGCCCACTGGCTCCCCGTGGGCCTGCGCCGCGCCTACTGGCGGCTGGGGGCCGCGGGCGCCTGGGAGGAGATCAGCCTCCTCGGCCGCGAGGAGCTGGCGGCGCTGTTCGGCGAGCCGGTGCTCGCCGAGCGCCTGGGGCCGCTCGTCAAGAGCTGGGTCGCGCTGCGACCCCTGCGGTGACCGGCACGGTCCCGTCGGGGTCCTCGATCGCGGCGAGCTCCTCGGTGGCGAACGGCCCCCGCGGCCCGGTCAGCGCCCGGTTGACGAACCACAGCACGATCCCGATGGCCAGGAGGACCCCCGCCCGCAGCCAGATGTCGAAGTCGCGGGTGAACATGAGCGCGATCGACGCGACCGCCCCGATGACCGGGATGGCCGTGGGGGCGTGGAAGTGCGGGCGGTCGACCGGGTCGCGCCGCAGGACGAGCACGGAGACGTTCACCAGGGCGAACACGATGAGCAGCAGCAGGACGGTCATGCTCGCGAGCGTGGACAGGTCGCTCGACAACACGAGGAGCAGGCCGATCACGGTGACGAGCACGATGGCCGCCCACGGCGTGCGCCGGGCGGCGTGCACGCGGCCCAGGCCGCGGGGCACGATGCCCTGCCGGGCCATGCCGTAGACGAGGCGCGAGGCCATGATCATGTTGATGAGCGCCCCGTTGGCCAGCGCGAACAGGGCGATCGCGGAGAAGATCCGGGTCTCGATGGACAGCGGCCCGCGCTGGACGACCTCGAGCAGCGGGCCGTCCGAGGCGGCGAGCTCGCCGGTGGGGACGACCATGGAGGCCACGCCGGCGACCAGGAGGTAGATCACGCCGGCGATGAGCAGCCCGCCGAACAGCGCGCGCGGGTAGTCGCGGGCGGGCTCCTGGGTCTCCTCCGCGACGTTGACGGAGTCCTCGAACCCGATGAGGGCGAAGAAGGCCAGGCCGGCGCCGCCCGCGATGGCGAACACCACCGCCTCGCCCTCCTTGAACTCGAACGCGCGCGCGGGCTGCGCGTCGCCCCCGGCGATCGCCGCGACCCCGATGACCAGGATGAGCACGAGCCCGATGAGCTCGATGAACGTGAGCGCCATGTTCAGGCGCACGCTCTCGCTGATCCCCCGGAAGTTGATGAGGTTGATGGCGATGAGGAACACGATCGCCACGAGCACGGTGGGCAGCTCGACGAACTCGGAGAGATAGTCGCCGCCGAAGGCGCGCGCGAGCGTGGAGGCCGAGGTGATCCCCGAGCACATGACCGCGAAGGCCACCATGAAGGTGAGCAACGGCACCCGGAACGCGCGGTTGACGTACAGGGCCGCGCCCGCCGCCTGCGGGTACTTCGTCACGAGCTCCGCGTAGGCGAACGCGGTGAACACGGCGAGCAGCAGCGCCACCAGGAACGCGGACCAGATCGCCCCGCCGACCTCGCCGCCCACCGTGCCGACGAGCGCGTAGATCCCCGCGCCGAGCACGTCGCCGACGACGAAGAACAGCAGCATCGGGCGCGAGATCGCCCGGTGCAGCGGGCTGCCGGCGACAGCGGGGCCGGAGGTGGCGGACATGGCCGGGCGCGTACTCGCCCGCATGCTAGCGCACGCCGAAGCCCTCGCCGGAGGTGATGCGGCTGAGGTCGTTCTGCAGCCCGATGAGGAACAGGAAGCCGATGAGGAAGATGCCGACGAGGCTCGCCCGCTCCATCGTGCGGAAGGAGATGGGGCGACGGCGCACCTTCTCGGCCAGCGCCCAGAAGATGTGCCCGCCGTCGAGGGGCAGGAACGGGAACAGGTTGAACACGGCGAGCGAGAGCGAGATGAGGCCGAGGACGCGGATCGCGCGGTCCACGTCGACCTGGAAGCTCTGGCGGGTCACCTCGTAGTTGCCCACGGGCCCCGAGATCTGCCTGCGAGCCTCCTCGTCGATGAACAGGCGCCCGACGGCCTCGACCGTCGCGGTGGTCACGAACCACATGAACTCGACGCTCGTGCCCGCCGCCTCGCCCGGGCCGAGGTCCCCCGGCCGGGTGGCGAACTCGAAGCCGATGAGCGGCCGCCGCGCCGTGGCGTCGAAGACGGGCGCGATTGTGAACGTCCGCTCCTGGCCGCCCCGGAGCACCGTGATCTGGGCCGGAGTGCCGCGGCAGCCGTCGCGCTGCTCCCCGGGGCAGCGATGGGTGGCGAGCTGCTCGCGCAGCGCCACGGGGTCGCCCCGCACCCCGTCCACGGCCACGAGCCGGTCGCCGGGGGCGAGGACGCCCCGCGCCGGTCCCTCGGTCACCCGGGCGACCGTGGAGGTGGGCTCGGCGACCGTGCTGAACGCGAAGTACGCCCAGAAGATGACGAAGGCGATGACGAGGTTCACCAGGGGCCCCGCGGCGATCACCACCACCCGCTTCCACACGGGCTGCCGGAAGTACGCGCGATGGGCGACCTCCGGCGCGATGTCCTCGTTCGGGTTCATCCCGGTGATCTTCACGTAGCCCCCCAGGGGGATCGCGCCGACCGCGTACTCCGTCTCGCCGCGGCGCACCCGGCCGAGGAACGGCGGGAAGAACAGGCTGAAGCGCTCGACGCGCATGCCCACCGCCTTCGCCGCGGCGAAGTGGCCGAGCTCGTGCAGCAGGATCAGCGCCATGAACCCGAGGAGGGCGAGGACGGCCGCGCTCACGCCGCGGCCCTCGCCTCGACGAGGTCGGCGGCCACGGCACGCGCCTCGCGATCGGCCTCGTAGAGCGAGTCGAAGGCGCGCACCGGCCGCGCGGGCAGGCGCTCGAGGGTCGCCTCGATGACGGCGGGGATGCCAAGGAACCCGAGCCGCCCCGCCAGGAAGGCGTGCACGGCGACCTCGTTGGCCGCGTTGAGCACGCAGGGGGCCGTGCCGCCCTCGGTGGCGGCCGCGCGCGCGAGCCCGAGGCACGGGAAGGCGTCCTCGTCGACGGGCTCGAAGGTCAGGCTCCCCACGGCGGCGAGGTCGAGCCGCCGGGTGGGCAGCTCGACGACGTCCGGGTGGTGCAGGGCGTAGGCGATGGGCACGCGCATGTCGGGGTGGCCGAGGTGGGCCAGCGTCGCGCCGTCGCAGAGCTGCACGAGCCCGTGGACGATGGACTGCGGGTGCACGACGACCTCGATGCGGTCGTACGGGGTCCCGAAGAGGTGGTGGGCCTAGATGACCTCGAGGCCCTTGTTCATCAGCGTCGCCGAGTCGACCGTGATCTTGCCCCCCATGCTCCACGTCGGGTGGGCCAGGGCCTCCTCCACGGCGACCTCCTCGAGCTCCGCCCGGGAGCGGCCGTGGAAGGGCCCGCCGGAGGCGGTGATGACCAGGCGGTCGACGACGCCGGGGCGCTGGGCGGCGAGCAGCGCGTGCAGCGCGGCGTGCTCGGAGTCCACGGGCAGGATCTGCGCGCCGGTGGCCTCGGCCAGCCCGGTCACGAGCTCGCCGCCGACGACGAGCGATTCCTTGTTGGCCAGCGCGAGGTCGATCCCCTCGCCCAGCGCGGCCACCGTGGGCCCGAGCCCGGCCGAGCCCACGAGCGCGTTGAGCACGAGGTCGGCGCCGGCCTCGAGCACGAGGCGCACGAGCCCCTCGGGGCCGCTGAGGACCTCCCCGTCCGTCCAGGCCTCCGCGGCACGCGCCGCGGCGTCGGGGTCCGCCAGGGCGATGCGGCGCACCCCGCAGCGCTCGGCCTGGGCCACGAGCGCCTCCCACGAGCGCTCCGCGCTCAGCCCGACGAGCTCGAGGTCCTCCGAGCGCTCCACGACGTCGAGCGCCTGGGTCCCGATCGACCCGGTGGACCCGAGCAGCAGCAGGCGACGTGCCACCCCCTGAGGGTAGGGCTCAGCATCGTGGCGCCGGTGCCGATGAGCGAGCCATGCGGCCCGACCTGACCCAGCCAGAGACGCGCGTCGAGCCCGAGGCGCTCGTCGTCGCCCTGCGGAGATGCAGGAGGTGGCGGGCGTCCTCGCCGGTCTGACGCGCAGCGGCGAGGAGGCGCGCGCTTCGCCGCCGAGTCCGCGCAGCTCAGCGAGGAGCTCTCCGCGACGCGGCGCAGGGCCTCGAGGTCGTGGGCACCGTCGTCGCGCTGCTCGGCGCCGTGGCCGAGCAGGTGCGCGCCCAGAGCGCGGCCGTCGAGCGCCTCGCCGGCCACCTCGACCAGATCGGCGCCGCGCCGCAGCTCATCCGTGACGTCGCCGCCCAGACGAAGCTGCTGTCGCTCAACGCGCGCATCGAGGCGGCCCGGGCCGGCGAGCACGGCCGCGGGTTCGCGGTGGTCGCCGGCGAGGTGGGCAACCTCGCGGCGACGAGCGCGGCGCGCAGCGCCGAGATCGACGCGATCATCGGTCGACGCTGCGGGAGCTCGAGGCGTGAAGGCGGCGACGAACGTGGCCGTCGAGCAGACCGACGAGGGCGCCCAGCGCGCGGAGACGGCGAGCGCGACGCTCGCCCGCATGCGCGAGGGCGTCGCCCGCTCGACCGAGCCCGCGCAGCGCATCGCCGAGGCCCGGAGAGCGCGCGGCAGCCGCGTCGGCCTCCGGGCCGCCGGCGCCCCGTGCTCGTCACCCGCGCGGACCTCGAGCGGTCCGGGTGCGACCTGACCGAGCCCGCCGACGGGCGACGGGAGTTCCTCGTCGAGACCTACGCCCGGGACACGGGGGCCGTGCTCAGCGTGCTCGCCGTGCCGGTCCACGCCCTCGGCCAGCGCTGGGGCGCGGTGTGCCTGGCCTGGGACCCCGAGCAGGGCTAGGGGCTACGGGAGCAGCGCCCGCCACACCCAGTACGCGGTGACCGCGGTCCACATGAGCGCGTCCAGGCGGTCGAGCGCGCCGCCGTGCGCGCCGAACAGCCTCCCCGTGTCCTTCACCCCGGCGTCGCGCTTGAGGTGGCTCTGGAAGAGGTCGCCCAGGGGGGCGGCGACGCCGACCGCGAGGCCGAGCAGGAGCGCGTCGGTGCCCGACAGCCAGTCCTGGTAGAGCCCGGCGAACCAGACGGAGACGACCGCGGCGACCAGGCCGATCCACAGCCCCTCCCAGGACTTCTTGGGCGAGATCCTGGCCGCCAGCCGCCGCCGGCCGAAGGCGCGCCCGCCGAAGTAGGCGCCGCTGTCGCCGACCAGGGTGCCCACGAGGACGTCGGCCAGGATGCCCCCGCCGTGGGGCAGCTCGCGCAGGAGCATCGCGTGCGCGAAGGCCAGGCCGACCCAGGTCAGGCCGAGCACGACGACGGCGACCCCCATGGCGCTCGACCGTGGGCCGGCGGCGGTGAGCCCGAAGAGCACGGGGAAGGTCGCCACGAGGACGAGCAGCACGTGCTCGACGTCGCCGAGCGCGGCCGCGACCACAAGCGCGACGAGCCCGAGGAAGCCGGCCAGCTTCGGCGGCGCGGCGCGCTCGAACAGGGTGAACAGCTCGTGCAGGCAGGCGATCCCGAGCACGACGAGGGCCGCGGCGAACCACGGCCCGCCCGCCCAGACGACGACCCCGGCGAAGATCAGCGCCGGGATCCCGGCGACGACCCGCCCGCGCAGGTCGCCCATCAGCGCCCGCCGAAGCGTCGCCGCCGGGCGCCGAACTCCGCGAGCGAGGCCTCGAACGCCTCGCGGCTGAAGTCGGGCCACAGCTCGTCGCGGAACACGAGCTCGGCGTAGGCGGACTGCCACAGGAGGTAGTTGCTCAGCCGCCGCTCCCCGCTCGTGCGGATGATGACGTCGGGGTCGTGCATCTCGGGGGCGTAGAGCAGGTCGCGGAACGCCTCCTCCCCCCCGCCCGCGTAGCGTGCCGCGGCGTCGACGATCTCCGCCCGTCCGCCGTAGTTGAAGGCGACGAAGAGGGTGATGCGCTCGTTGCCCGCGGTGAGGTCCTCGGCCCAGCGCATCTGCTCGACGAGGGCCGGGTCGACGCCCTCGCGCCGCCCGACGAAGCGCAGGCGCACGCCCTCGTCGTGCAGCTCGGGCGTCTCGCCCGCGATGCGCTCGGCGAACATGAGCATGAGCGCGTCGACCTCGAGGCGCGGGCGCGACCAGTTCTCGGTCGAGAAGGAGTAGACAGTGAGCTCGCGCACCCCGAGCTCGACGGCGTCGCGCAGGCGCTCGCGCACGTTGTCGGCCCCCGCCCGGTGGCCCTCGGCCACGGACACGCCGCGGGCACGGGCCCAGCGGCCGTTGCCGTCGGTGATGATCGCGACGTAGCGGGCCCCGTTCGAGCCCACCCTAGACCTCGAGGATCTCGGCTTCCTTGCCCTTGAGCAGCCCGTCGAGCTCGTTGACCTTCGCGTCGGTGAGCTTCTGGAGCTCGAGCTCCGCGCGATGCTCGTCGTCGGCGCCCACCTCGCCCTCGTCGCGCAGGCCGCGCAGGTCGTGCATGACGTCGCGCCGGACGTTGCGGATGGCCACCCGGCCCTCCTCGGCGATGCCGCGCACGACCTTCACGAGCTCGCGCCGGCGCTCCTCGGTGAGCTCGGGGATGACGAGGCGGATGACCTGGCCGTCGTTCGACGGGTTGAGCCCGAGCCCCGCCTCCGTGATCGCCTTCTCGATCGCCCGGAACGAGGACCTGTCGTAGGGCTGCACCGTCAGCAGCCGGGCCTCGGGGGCGTTCAGGGTGGCGAGCTGGCGCAGCGGGGTCGGCGCGCCGTAGTAGTCGACGGTGACCCGGTCGAGGAGCGCGGGGGTGGCGCGGCCGGCGCGCACGGAGCCGAACTCGCCGTTCGTCGACTCCACCGACTTCGTCATCCGCTCCCGGGCTTCCTGGAGGAGTTCGTCGATCATGCGGGCCTCCTGGGGCGAAGCGCGGCAGGACGAAGTGACCGTTCTTGCTCGCTCATGTCGCCACCACGGTGCCCACCCGTTCGCCGGACACTATCCGCTCGATGTTGCGCTCGTCGTCCATGTTGAACACGTAGAGCGGCAGCCGGTTCTCCATGCAGAGCGTGAGCGCCGTGGAGTCCATGACGCGCAGGCGCCGCTGCAGCGCGTCCATGTGGGTGATGGAGGGGATGAACTGCGCCGCGGGGTCGTGCTCGGGGTCGGCGGTGAACACGCCCTCGACCCCGTTCTTGGCCATGAGGATCGCCTCGGCGTGCACCTCGACCGCTCGCAGCGCCGCGGCGGTGTCCGTCGTGAAGAACGGGTTGCCGGTCCCCGCCGCGAAGATGACGACGCGCGCCTTCTCCAGGTGGCGGATGGCCCGGCGGCGGATGTAGCGCTCGGCCACCTCGGCGATCGTGATCGCCGACTGCACCCGGGTGTGGACGTCGAGCTTCTCGAGGGCGTCCTGGAAGGTCAGCGCGTTGAGCACCGTGGCGAGCATGCCCATGTAGTCGGCGGTCGCCCGGTCCATCCCCGCGGCGGCGCCGCGCATGCCCCGGAAGATGTTGCCGGCCCCGACGACGATGGCGACCTCCACGCCGCGGGCGTGGACCGCCGCCACCTGCTCGGCGATGGCCTGCACGCGCTCCGGGTCCGTGCCGTACTCGAGGTCGCCCATGAGCGCCTCGCCCGACAGCTTGAGCAGGACCCGCTTGAAGACGGGCGGGCGGCCGTCGGCCGCGCTCACGCCTCGCCGACCGCGAAGCGCACGAAGCGCCGCACGACGACGTTCTCCCCCGTCTTGGCCGACAGCTCCGTGCGCAGCTCCTCGATCGTCTTGCCCTCGTACTTGTCGGCGTTGACGTGGGGCTGGTGCAGGAGGACGGTGTCCTCCATCCACTTGCGCAGCTTGCCCTCGGCGATCCGCGCGCGGACGTGCTCGGGCCGGTCGGCCGCCTGCGCCTCGTAGATGCGCAGCTCGGCCTGGCGGTCCTCCTCGGGGATCTCCGCCTCGGACACGTAGCGCGTCTGCGGGCTCGCCGCGAGGTGCAGCGCGAGGTCGCGCGCGAAGGCCACGAAGTCCTCGTTGCGGGCCACGAAGTCCGTGTTGCAGTCGACCTCGATGAGGACGCCGACCTTGCCCGTGGCGTGGATGTAGGCCTGCACCGCGCCCTCGGTGGCCTCCCGCGCGCCGAGCTTCGCCGCGCCGGCGATGCCCTTCTTGCGCAGGAGCTCCACCGCGGCGTCCATGTCGCCGGAGGTCTCCTGGAGGGCCGACTTGCAGTCCATCATGCCCGCGCCGGTGCGGTCGCGCAGGGCCTTGACGTCCTTGGCGGAGATGGTGGGGGTGCTCACGGTCGTTCCTCGCTCTAGCGCTCGACGGTCTCGTCCACCGCCACGCCGCTGTCCGAGCCGCCCGTGACCTGCTGGGGCGCGTCGTCGGCGGGCGCGGTGTCCTCGGGGGGCGACGCGGCGTCCGGGACGGCGTCGTCGCCGACCGCGGGGGCCGGCGAGGGCGAGGTGTTCTTCACCCGGTCGCGCTGCACCGGGGCCACGTCGCGCGTCGCCTTCGGGG
>JALYMR010000004.1 GCA_030773615.1 Actinomycetota bacterium | reverse complement strand
CCTCGGCCGGACTCGAGAACGCTACGGCTTGGCGCCAGGACGGGGCCCATCGCCCGGGGCTCCCGGCTCTTGAGGACTTCACGACGCGCGTCCATGCGCGATCAACCGATAGCGGCAGGAGGCGAGCAAGGTGGCCGTCCAGAGTCTGCTTCTGGGCGCCACCCGGACACAAGCTCGCTCGTCCATCGAACGCTCGAGGTAGTTGCTCGAGCCTGGTAGGTCGAAAATGGACGTCTGTTCGAGGCGCTTCAGGTGCGGATGCGGACGCAACCGACCCATCCCATGCGGTGATAGTCCGCGGAAGGAGCCCATGACGAAGTGCCCCACCCCCATCTCACCCCTCCAGCCGGGGACATGGCTGAACTCGCCCTCGCCTACGCGGACGCCGGCCTCCCGGTTTTCCCGCTTCGGCCCGGCTCGAAGGTCCCGCTGACGCAGCGCGGGTTCCGCGACGCCACCCGCGACCCGGGAACGATCCGGGCCTGGTGGCGCCGGTGCCCCCAGGCCAACATCGGTCTGCCCACTGGCTCCGGACTGGTCGTCTTCGACGTCGATACCCATCACGGGGGAGTCGTCGACGAGCGTTGGCCGCAGACGTCGACCGTCGCCACGCCAAACGGCGGGGTCCACCTCTACTACCGCTCACACTGGGCGGTGCCCTCGTCCGTGGCGCGCGTGGCGAAGGGCGTGGATGTGCGCGCAGACGGAGGGTACGTGGTGGCGGCGGGCTCGCCGCTTCCCGCCCCGGGATGGCGCCGGCTCAACGACGCGCCCCCGGCGGGGCTGCCGGGCTGGATGGCTCGGTTGGCGTGTGAGCCCGGGGTGAGCCTTCCCGGCCGGCGGGCGGGCGTGGCACTCGCCCCTCGGTTCGTGCCCCGCGAGCGTGTGGGCGAGGGCGAGCGCAACAGCTACCTCGCCAGCTTCGCCGGCTTCGCGCTGCGTCGCGGGGTCGAGCCCGGCGTGCTCGCGGACGTGCTGATCGAGGAGAACCGCCGCGCGTGCCGCCCGCCGCTGGGGCTCGACGAGGTGGAGAAGGTGGCCGCCTCGATCAGCCGGCGGCACGTCGCCACCAAGGCGTCGCCTCCCTATAGGTCTTGGCGACCTGGCGACACCGCGATCCGCGCCGGCCAGAAGGGCGCGCTCCGATGAGCGCGCCCTCGATGGCCGCACGCGAACCGGCCATCCCCACCAACCTGACGAAGGACAACGAGGGCGTCGCCGTGTCGCCAGGAGCGCTGCTGCGCGAGCAACTGCTGGCGTTCACCGAGGAGTTCACTGACGACTCGAGTCCGGCCGCGCCGGCGATCTCCGAGCCCCAGCCGCTGGAGCTCGACTTCTCGGCGCCGCCCGAGGCACCGTGCTACCTCGTCCACGGTCTGATCTCGCGCGGGGGCCTTGCCCTGCTGAGCGGCGACACCGGCAGCGGCAAGACCTGGATGGTCCACGACCTCGTGCGGGCGATCGCCACCGGAAGTTCGTGGCTCGGCCGCCCGACGGTACTCGGCAAGGTGCTGTGCGTCGATGAGGAGAACCCGCCGGTGCTCGTCCGGCGCCGGCTGATGGCCCTTGGGCTGCCGCAAGAGGCCACGGACCGCGTCCTGTATTTCGTGCGCAACGGCATCGCCGTCGGCGAGCCGGAGTGGAACGCGTGGCTCGAGCGCAAGATCCAGGAGCACGGCGCTGACGCGGTGTTCATCGACAGCGCGGTGGCGGCCACCGCCGTCAGCGACATCAACGACAACACCGCCGTGGCTCGGCTGCTCACCGGGCTGCGCGCGATCGCCGAGCGCCAGAACTGCACGATCCACCTCATCCACCACGAGCGCAAGGTCCAGAAGGACGCTCCCCGGTCCGCCGGCATGAGCGCGATGGGCGCCCGGCAGTGGGTGGCGCAGGCCGACGTGCACCTCGCCGTCCGGCGCCTGGACAACGAAGAGGAGCTCGACCCCGACGGGCGCATCATCGGTCGCACCGGGGTGCTCCTCGAGATGCCTAAGGATCGCGACGGCTTGCCCATCCGGCCCGAGCGGCTCGTTATCGAGTCCCTGCGGGACGAGAACGGGAGGATGCTGCGCGCCGAACTCCGCAGCGAAGGGCCGCAGGCCGAGCGAAGTTCAGAGGCCGACAACCTGCTCAAGCAGGTCGTCGAGCTGCTCACCACGCAGGGACCCCTCTCGCGCAAGCGGCTGTCGGAAGCCCTGGGCCGCGACCGCAAGGACGGCACGCTCGACCGAGCCCTGCGAGAAGGACGCGACACCGGCGTGCTCACCCTCCCCGAGCGGGGTGTGTACGCGGCAACGGACAACCACGAGCGCGGCAGCGACACAGAGGTGCCGATCTGATGGACGACACCAGCCGAGAAGAGCTCGAGCATTACGCCTCAGACCGGCTCATGCACCTGGAGCCGATCAAGCCCCCGGCGGCGGCGGAGCCGCTGCTCGGCTACCTCTGTCAGGGAAGGGCGGCATGACCGGGCTGTCAGTTGAGCTGCCGGAGGGCGCGCTCGAGATGCTGGCGGCCGCGGTCGCCCAGCGGCTCCTGAACCAGGATGATGCTGGCACCGCCTCACCCTGGCTCACCGCCCAGGAGGCCGCGGAGTACCTGCGCTGTCCGATCTCCCGCATCCGCAAGCTGTCCATGCTCGGGGCCATTCCGAAGCATCGCGAGGGAGGGCGCGTGCTCTTCCACCGCAAGGACCTGGACGAGTTTGTCTGGGCCGGCGGGTCCACCGCCACCTGATACCAGCAACCTCCCTTGACCTCGCCCCCGGCTGACCAGCAGGCGTGCTGCCCGGCTGGCACAGCCGGGGGCGTGAGCAGGAACCGACCCTAGGAGTCGACTACGTGTCTGCTCGTACTTCCGTGTCGCGCCGCTTCGTTCCAGTCGCGAAGCACCCCGGGATCGCGAGGCGCGGCGAGCGTTACATCGTCCGCACTCCGAAGATGCCCGGACGGCCGTCGTCGTTCCGCCTACTGACCGAGGCGGTTCGCGAGCAAGGCAAGCGGCGGTCAGGCGCCGCGTCGCCGATGAGCAGCGAGCGCTTCGATGAGTATGCCCGCCGCTGGGTCGAGTCCTTCCAGGGACGCACCTCGCGCGGGATCTCCCCCACGACGCGCGCCGACTACCGGGACGCCCTGGAGCGCTTCGCGATCCCGTTCTTCGGTCGCCGTCCTCTGTCCAAGGTCACGCCGCCCGATGTCCGGGGCTTCGTTTACGAACTAGCCGAGAAGCACGGCCTCGCTCCGGCTTCCGTCCGGAAGTACCTCGCTCCGGTCCGCGCCATGTTCGCCGAGCTCGTCGAGGACGGCAAGCTGCCGACGAATCCCGCGAGTGTCCGCGTCATTGGGCAACGAGAGCGGACGCCGAGGCAGCCCAAGGTCTTGTCCCCGGAGCAGACCCAAGCGCTCCTGGCCGAGGCGCCGGAGGCTGTCGGTGATCTCTTCTACCTGCTCGCGCTTACCGGTCTCCGCATCTCCGAAGCGCTGGGCCTTCAGTGGCACGACATGGATCGCGACGGCGACGGCCAGCCGGTCCTGCACGTGCGGCGTCAGTTCTACCGCGGTGCGCTTCGGGAAGAGACCAAGGGCGGTGAGGACCGTGTCGTGCCTCTGCAGGCCGCGCTCGCTCGCCGGCTCCTGAGGCGGCGAGCGAACTCCGGGTACCCCCGCCCCTCCGACCCGATCTTCGCAACGGTGCGCGGGACCCATCTCGACGCGCACAACGTCCGAAAGCGCCTGCGGCCCGCAGCCGAGCGCGCCGGTGTTCCGTGGGCAACTCCCCACGTCCTGCGCCACTCGATCGCCTCCCTGCTCTACGAGCGCGGCTGGACTGATGTCCAGGTTGCGGCGCTGCTGGGCCACAAGGACGCGAACTTCACGCGCCGCACGTACATTCGCCCCGTGGACCGAGGGGACCTGAGTGTCCTGGACGGCGTCCTGGTCCTCGGCGAGTAATGCCGCCCGAAGTGGGGAGTGCTACCAAGCGTGCTACCAGGGCGCCCTCTCGCCTGCCTTCCCAGAGCTAAGAGCCTTCCGATGCAGCACTTTCGCAGAGCCGACGGGGGGACTCGAACCCCCGACCCCTTCATTACGAGTGAAGTGCTCTACCAGCTGAGCTACGTCGGCACCGCGGGCAGATCGTAGCGACGGGCCGCGCCGCGCCGGGCGCCGTCGCGGTGGTGCGCCCCCGCTCAGCCGCCGAGGCGGCGGGCGAGCGCGTCGAGGTAGAGCGAGGGGGTCCCCCGTTCGGGACGAGCTCGAGCCGCTCGGCGCTTCCCCGGGCACTGGACCTCGGACCCGGCCGGGACCGTGCTGATCCTCTCGCGCGAGGGGGCGCAGACGCCGCTCGCCGGGTCGCGGCGGATCCGGGCGAGGGCGGCCGCCGACCCCGACGACCGGGGGGGAAACGACCTGCGCTGCACGGCCTGTGGCCGTCGAGCGTCTACCCTCCAGGCGATCACCGACTGGAGAGGGGAAGGCGCCGTGGCGAGTGTCCAGGAGCCGCGTGCGGCCGAGCGGGACGACGGTCGCACAGGACCGGAGTTCGACGGCGATCGCCTGCTCGAGATCTACCGGCTGATGGTGCTGGTGCGCGAGTTCGAGCCCGAGGCCGAACGGCAGTACAAGAAGGCGAAGATCGGCGGCTACTGCCACCTGGCCACGGGCCAGGAGGCGGCCCACGTCGGCCCCGTCGCCGCGCTCGAGCCCGGCGACTTCCTCCTCGGCTCCTACCGCGACCACGCGCTCGCGCTGGCGCGCGGCGTCTCCGCCCGCGCGGTCATGGCCGAGCTGTTCGGGCGCGTCGACGGCTGCGCTCACGGGCGCGGGGGGTCGATGCACCTGCTCGACGTCGAGCGCAACTTCCTCGGTGGTTGGGGCATCGTCGGCGGCCAGATCCCCGTAGCCACCGGGGTGGCCTTCGCGCTCAAGCGCGACCGGCGCCCCAACGCGGTGCTCTGCGAGGTCGGCGACGGCGGGACGAACATCGGGGCCTGGCACGAGGCGCTCAACCTCGCCGGCCTGTGGCGGCTGCCCATCGTCTACCTCGTCGCGAACAACGTCTACGGCATGGGCACGAGCGTGACCCGCTCCTCGGCGGAGCCCGAGCTCTACAAGCGCGGCTGCGCCTTTCGCATGCACGGCGAGCGGGTGGACGGCGACGACCTCGAGGAGGTGCTGGAGGCCTCCGACCGGCTCCTGCGCGCCGCCCGCGAGGACCGCGAGCCCTCCATCCTCGAGGTCACGACCTACCGCTTCCGCGGCCACTCCGTGGCCGACGCGGGGCTGACCTACCGCACGAAGGAGGAGATCGCCGAGCGGCGCGAGCACCACGACCCGATCCGGATCCTCGCCGAGCGACTGCAGGAGCGCGGGGTCGCCGACGAGGAGGAGCTCGAGCGCGTGGGGCGCGAGGTCCGCGAGGTCGTCGAGGACTCCGTCGCCTTCGCCGACCGGTCCGCGGAGCCCGAGGCGGGCACGCTCGCCGAGCACGTCTACGGCGACCCGCGGTTCCCCGAGCAATTCAGCCGGATGCGGCCGGGCAGCCCGTTCGGCGAGGCCGAGCTCGTCTTCGACCGGGGGCTGGGGTCGTGAGCGCGCCCACGACCGCCCCGGAGGCGCAGCGCGCGGGCTCCACCCAGATGACGTACCGCGAGGCCCTGCGCGCCGCGCTGCGCGAGGAGCTCGCGCGCGACGAGCGCGTGTTCCTCATGGGCGAGGAGATCGGCCTCTTCGAGGGCTCCTACAAGGTGACGGCGGGGCTGCTCGAGGAGTTCGGCCCCGAGCGGGTCGTCGACACCCCGATCGCCGAGGAGGGCTTCGTCGGGGCCGGGGTGGGCGCGGCGATGGCCGGCCAGCGTCCGGTGGTCGAGATCATGACCCTGAACTTCATCCTCGTCGCCATGGACCAGGTGGTCAACCACGCCGCGAAGGTCCGCTACATGTTCGGCGGCGAGGCGGGCTGCCCGCTGGTCATCCGCACCCCGAACGGGGCCGGCAACCAGCTCACGGCCCAGCACTCCCAGAGCTTCGACCAGTACTTCGCCCACGTCCCCGGGCTGAAGGTGGTCAGCCCGGCGAGCCCGGCCGACGCGAAGGGCCTGCTCAAGGCGGCCATCCGCGACGACGACCCCGTGCTCGTCATCGAGAACCTCCCCCTCTACCTCGAGCGCGGGCCCGTGCCCGACGACCCGGACTTCACGACCCCGATCGGCCGGGCGCGGATCGCGCGCGCGGGCGGCGACCTGACCATCGTCGCCCACTCCTACGCGGTCGTCCGCTCCCTCGCCGTGGCCGAGCGCCTCGCCGCCGAGCACGGGGTGCAGGCCGAGGTCATCGACCTGCGCTCGCTGCGCCCGCTGGACATGGAGACCGTGGCCGGGTCCGTGGCCACGACGAACCGCGTGCTCTGCGTGGAGGAGGGCTGGCCGAGCTACGGCGTCACCGCCGAGCTCTGCGCGCGCATCCAGCACGCGTGCTTCGACGACCTCGACGCGCCGGTGGAGCGGGTGGGCATGGCCGAGGTCCCGATGCCCTACGCGCGGAACCTCGAGCAGGCCGCGCTGCCCAACCAGGACAAGGTCCTCCAGGCGGCGCTCAGCGTCCTCGGTCTCGCGCCTGCGCAGTAGCTTCCCGCCATGGCCATCGACGTCACCATGCCCCGGCTCTCCGACTCCATGGTCGAGGGCACGATCATCCGCTGGCTGAAGTCCGACGGCGACGACGTCGCGCGCGGCGAGGAGATCGCCGAGATCGAGACGGACAAGGCGACGATGACCTACGAGGCCGACGCGGACGGGACCCTGGCCATCGTCGCCCAGGAGGGCGACACGCTCCCCGTGGGCGACGTCATCGCCCGGCTCGGCGGCGCGGACGCCGAGGACGCCGCGCAGGGCGTGGAGGTCTCGACGGGAGCGAACGTGCAGCGCGACGAGGGCGCCGAGTCGACGTCGACGGGCGACACGACGCTGCCCGACCGTGAGTCGACGGGCGTCGCCACCGAGGCCCCGGCCGCCCCGCGGCCCGCTCCGGCGCCCGGACCCGGGCGCGACGGGGACGGCGACGGGGAGCGTGGCGAGAACGGGCGCACCAAGGCCTCGCCCGTGGCGCGGCGCATGGCCCGCGAGCTCGGCGTGGAGCTGCGCGACCTGCGGGGCAGCGGCCCCGAGGGGCGCATCGTGAAGGCCGACGTGCAGGCGGCCACCGGCGACGGGGACGGCGCGGCGCAGGAGCCGGCCGTGGCCGGGGCGCCCGAGG
>JALYMR010000003.1 GCA_030773615.1 Actinomycetota bacterium | reverse complement strand
CTGCCGAGCTGCCGCGCCTCCGCCTCGTCGTGGACCCCGTCGAGCACGACGTCGCTGCCCTGCACGAGCTCGGCGAGCGTGAGGTCGCGCCCGGAGCGCTCCCCCGCGAGGCGAAGGGCGAGCTGGGCCGAGAGGCAGCGCGCCCAGTGGCCGGTGGGCGCCCCGGTGAGGGGCACGCGAACGCGGATGCCCCGCCTTCCCCGTCGCAGCGGCTCGCCTCGCGGCGGGCCGCAGATTCGTGGTGCTCGGCCATGTCCTCCCTCGTACGGCTGGCGCGTCGGCGTTGACGCTCACTCTACCCGCACTACGCCTGCGCGTCGGCGTCCTGGCTCGGCGTGCCCGCCTCGCCGGGCAGGTCAGGCTCCGTGCGCGTGCCCCGCGCCCGGGCACCCTGCTCGACGCCGCCGCGCACCATGACCTCGCCCACGACCGGCTTGCCGGCCACGCCGGGGTCCTCGGGCGCGACCACGAGCTCGCCCTCCGCCGCCAGGTCCTCCTGCAGGCCCGGCGCGGCGACCGGGGGCGCGCTCGTGGCCGGGGCGACCACGGGGACCGGTGCCGTGGGAGCCTCGGCGACGCTGACCCGCTCCGGCTCGGACCGGCTGAGCGCCGTCGTCGCCAGCTCGTACACGCCCACGACGAGGTGCGGCAGCCAGTGGCGCCGGCCGTGGCGCGCCGTCCCCACGAGCCACGGCGCGGCGGCCAGCGCGACCGCGCCGGCGCCGTCCAGGGCGAGGTGGGTGCGCATGGGCACGCGCCGCACGAGCCCGAGCTCGTAGTCCGTGAGGACGCTGTAGGCGGCGTGGCCGAGTCCCGCGAGGCGCAGGAGGCGCCCGGCGCCCGTCCCGCTCAGGCCGAGCGCTCGCGGCGCTCCGAGCAGCAGACCGCCGGTGAGGTAGTCGAGGACGCCATGCGCGCGGGTGGAGATGGGCTTGACCATGACTCAGGGATGCCCCCGCGCACCGGCGCGCTCACCCTCCCTGGTCGGCCCGACCTATCCTGCCCGCCGACGACGCCCGCCCATGCGCTCTCCAGCCGACCACTCGACCGCCCACTTCGGGCCCGGGGGCCCGGTCGCGACGGCGGGGGCCTGGCTCGAGCTCGTCGCCGTGCGCCGAGACCTCGACGCCGCCTGGCCGCTGACCGACCCCGCGTTCCGACGGCGGCTGGCGCAGGCCTGGGCCACCGCGAGCCGGCAGCACGCGCTGCTCGCCGGCGCCGACCACGCGCTGCTCGTCGAGGAGCTGTGCGCGGAGGAGCCGGCGGGGGATGCGTCGTGGCGCGCCTTCGCCGACGCGCAGGTGCGCGAGGTCGCGCAGCGCTGCCGCTGGGTCGACCTCACGGGGCACGGATGGGCGAGCCGCCCGCAGCCCGAGTCGCCCGGCTACGAGCTCGTGGTGCTCACCGACCACGGCGAGGACTGCGTGCTCGAGGAGCCCGCCGTCCTGCCCGCCTTCGGGTTGCTCATGCACCATCACCCCGTCCGCGGCTGGCTCGTGGCCGACCTGCGGTGAGGACGCCGGGCTCGCTCAGATCCCCCGCGGCGCGTAGACGCCGAGCTGCTTCTGGGCGGCGGCGACGGCGCGCAGGGCCTCGCGCAGCCCCGCGCGGCGCAGGGGCGGCAGCGCACCCGGGTCCACCCGGTTGTCCGCGGTCCGGCCGGCCCGCAGGCACGCCGCGTGGTGCTCGAGGCGGATGCGGTGCACCTCGCCGAAGGCCTCGCGCAGCGCGGTCGCCGTCTCGCGCTCGAGCTGGCCCGTCTCCTGGGCGGCGACGAGGCGATCGACGGTGGCCGAGATCGTGATCCCGCCCGCGAGCGCGTGCAGCCGGGCGAGGTTCGCGATGGGCACCGCCGCGCCGCGCTTGAGGTCGACCCGCCCGTCGCGGTCGGTGACGAGGCGCGCGCGCCAGCCCAGGGGCAGGCGCACGTCGGTGGCCGTGCGGGCCAGGCGGCGCAGGAAGTCCTGGTGGTGACGGGCCTCGCGCAGCACGGCGACGAGCGGCGGGGTCACCTCGAGCCCACCGGCCACAGCCCGGAAGTCGAAGGAGACCGCGGCCCGGACGAGGTGGGAGCGGTCGGGGCGCTCGAGGCACTCGCGGAACACGGCCCGCCAGCGCTCGGCGGACATCCGCCAGGCGGGGTTGCGGGCCAGTACCTCGGCGTGGTCGGCGCCGAACCCGCAGCGGGCGAGGCCCGCGTTGACCTCCGCGGCGACGCGGGCGAGGGCGGCGTCGGCCCCGGGGTCCTCCCCGCCGGCGTAGGCCAGCGCGTTGTCCTGGTCGGAGCCCAGGGTGAGCTCGCGGCGGGCGACGCTGCCCAGGCCGAGCCAGGCCCAGGCCGCGGGAGCGGGCCCGTGGCGCTCGAGGGCGAGCTCGAGCAGGCGCTGCGTCGCCGCGTCGCTCTGCGCCGCGAGCGCGCGGCTCACGGCGATCGGCGCCAGGCCTCCGGAGAGCAGGGAGCCGAGCAGGCGCGGCAGGCCCGCGGTGGCCGCCTCGACGAGCGCGTCGACGTCGGGCGCGCGGGAGAGCGTCTGGCGCAGCGCGAAGGGCGAGTGCTCGCCCGCGGCGAGCTGCTCGACGGAGAGGACCCCGACGACGACCCGGCGGGCGTCGACCACGCACAGCTCGCGCCGGTGCCCGTCCAGGAGGTCGACGAGCGCCTCGCCCGCGGTGCGGTCCGCCGGGATGCACAGGGCGGGCTCGCCGACGGCGACGCGCAGGGGCTCGTCACCCGCCAGGCCCGCGGCCAGCGCGCGCTCGCGCAGGTCCGCGTCCGTCACGAGCGCGGGTCCCTCGGGCGTGTGCACGAGCGCGGCCGTCACGCCCTCGTCGGTCATGGCCCGGGCGGCGTCGCGCAGCGGGGTGTCGAGCCCGAGGACGAGCGGCGGGCAGTCGACGAGCTCGCCCACGCGGGCGAGGCTCAGCTCGGGCAGCGCGTGCACCGTGCGTCCCGTCTTCACGAGGCGCTCGCGCAGGCTGCGCGCGACGTACCCGGCGCCGTCGGGCTGCCCGAGCACGCGCAGCGCCTCCTCGCGCGGGACGAGCAGGCAGCCCGTGTCCTCCCGGGCCCGGACGGTGAAGGCGGGCGCCATCCCGGTCAGCAGGGAGAGCTGGCCGAAGCACTCCCCGGGCTCGAGGACGTCGACGACGCGGTCGGCGTGGACGAGCTCCATGGCGCCCTGCTCGACGATGTAGAGCCCGTCGGCGGGCTCGCCGTCCTCCACGAGCGCCGCCTCGCCCGCTCGGAAGCGCCGCCGGGTCGCCGCCGCGGCCGCCGCGCGCACGTCCGCCTCCTCCACCCGGGAGAACGGCGGCTGGTGGGCCAGGAAGGCGGCGACGTCGGAGGCGGCGATCAGCTCGGCACGACGAGGTAGACCGGGATGCGCGCGCGCCGGCGGACGCGGTAGGGCTCCTGCGACCAGAAGAAGTCAGCCACGAAGCGGTTGCGCGGCGTGTCGGCGCCCATGACGATCGCCCCCGCCCCCACCCGGCGCGCCTCCTGCACGATCCGCTTCGCGGCCGCGCGGGTGCCGAGCACCTGCCCCTCGGCTCGCAGGCCCCGGCGCCGCAGCGCCTTCACCGCCCGCTCGACGTTCATGCGCTGCGCGTCCCACTCCTGCCGGGTGGGCTGCAGCCCGGGGTTGGGGAAGCCGAAGGAGGTCCCCCACACCCGGGCGATGCCGAACACGTGCACCGGGGCGTCGGACCTCTCGGCGAGGCGACCGGCCAGCTCGACCGCCTCGCGGGGGAACTCGCGCTCCTCGGTGGCGAGGAGGACCGCGTCGACCCGCAGCTCGTCGGGGTCGGGCGGGGCTCCGGGGGACCGGGTCACTTCTCGTGCAGCGCCTCCGCGTAGGGCTGCTCGAGCCCCGGCTCGACCGGGCCCTTGCCGACCCGCTTGTCCTCCACCCGCGTCCGGTACAGGTACAGCGGGATGTAGGCCAGCGCCACGAGCCAGCCCAGGAAGTAGTAGAGCAGCGTGTCGCCGAACGAGGAGTAGGTGATGCCGCCCACGAGCCAGATCACCGCGAAGAAGAACGCGAGGACCAGGGCCACGTACTTCATGAACTCGGGCAGGCGCACCGGCCGCGGCGCGTTCGGGCGGTCCTGGCGCAGGAGGTAGTAGCCCACGAGGACGATGGCCAGCGACGCGGTGTAGCCCACGTTCGAGAAGGAGTAGATCTGGGTCGCGCCGCCGAGCAGGACGACGAGCAGCGAGGCGACGACGTTGAAGCCCATCGCCCGGGACGGCACGCCGTGCGTGTTGATGCGCTGGAAGAAGCGCGGGAACTGCCCGTCGACGGACATCTGGTGCAGCGAGCGCGCGCATCCCATGATCGCGTTCAGCGCGCTGAGCAGCAGCGCGACGATGAGCAGGCTGGCGACGATCCAGTTGAGGGCCTCGCCGCCGGCGTTGAAGAGACGGCCGGCGAAGGTCACGAAGAGCGTGTTGGGGTCGACGAGGTCGGGGTTCGAGAGCGCGCCTGCCCCGAGCACCGCGATGAAGCCCATCGGGATGAACGTGTAGACGAAGAGGCCGTAGCCGCCCTCGAGGTTCATGGCGATCCTGGCGTCGCGCGAGGGGTTGCGGCACTCGCCGATGTAGCAGGCCGCGGCCTCCATGGCGAGCACGTTCCAGGTCAGCAGGAAGATGTAGCCGGCGTAGAGCGCGAACCACCCCGTGCCGTCCAGGCCGCTGAAGAACCCGCTGCCGTCGAGCTGGGTGAAGGGGAAGACGTTGCCCCAGTCGGCGGCGCCGCTGAAGATCCACGCCACCGCGATGAAGGTGAGCGGGATGAGGGCGATGACCCCGAGCACCGTCGCGAACGCGGCGCCGATGCGGATGCCGAGGTTGGCCGGGATGAAGAAGAGCAGGATGCCGACGATGGCGATGCCGAGCGTCCACAGCGCGATCTCGGTGCCGACCGGGGAGATCGTCTTGCTCGTGTCCAGGCCGAAGCGCTCGGCGATGTACAGGGAGGCGAGGATCATGTTCAGCGGCGCGACGGGGAACCAGCCGAGCCAATACATCCACGACACGAGCCCGTTGACGTGCTTGCTCGCGCGCGGCCACCGGACCCGGTAGGCGGGGTACGCGTAGGACGGCGCGCCACCGGTGCGCTCGGGCATCATCGCGGAGAGCTCGGCCAGCAGGAGGCAGAGCAGGTAGCCGATGAAGGTCGTCCCGATGAACAGCGGGATCGCCGCCGCGCCGAGCGTCGTGACCATGACCGGCGCGATGCCGGTGACGAGGATGACCCCGGCCAGGCCGACGACGAAGGCGCCCCACCAGTTCGTCTCCTGCGCGAGCCCGCCGCCCTCGTACTCGAGCTTGTCCT
>JALYMR010000002.1 GCA_030773615.1 Actinomycetota bacterium | reverse complement strand
TGCGCCGCGTCCTGGCCACCGACCACGGGGGCGGCCTCTACCGCCAGCGCCAAGCGATGGTCGAGCCCGTCTTCGCCGACACCAAGTTCAACCGCCGCATCGACCGGTTCTTACGCCGCGGCCGAGCGGCTGCCGGGTGCGAGTGGCGGCTCGTCACCGCGACCCACAACCTGCTCAAGCCCTGGCGGCACACCGGCGCGGCCGTGGCGGCCTGACCGTCGCCCGGCGCCGCTCCGCAGCGGCCCGCGCCGCTGTCACTCGGGTCGCAGCCCGCGCCCCTTCGCTGTCGACGCCGAACACGACGGCTTTTCGCAACAGCCTCGACGACAAGCGGAACGTTGGGGGCGCTGGCGGAACGCAGGGAAAGCACGCTCTGGGCGGTCGCCAACTCGACGTGGCGCTCGCCGATGACGCCCCACGCTCGCTACGTGCCGTGCTCGTCGGGTTGCCGCTGGGCTGGGCGCGGCCAGCCGGGAGGACGAGCGGTCTTGGACAGGTTCGGTGTGCGGCGTTAGGGTCGCGTTCAAGCGTGCCTGCTAGCGGGAGGGGAGCTGTGGTGTCGGACGAGTTTCGACCGCGGAGCGGCGTAGCGGCCGGTCATCCGGAACGCGCAGAGGAGCGGGACGCCGCGGCTCGTCGGGTTCTCGAAGACGCTTTCAACCGCGGCGACTTCACCGCGGCGGACGAGCTCGTCGCGCCCGAGGCGATCTTGCAGTGACCCAACGCTGCCGCGTGAGCTTCAGGGCCTCCACGGGCCGGAGCCATTCAAGCGGGTGGTGTCGGCGTACCGCGCGGCTTTTCCTGACGTCCGGCTCGTCGTTGACGACACGATCGCGCAAGGTGACAGGGTCGTGTTGCGCTGGCATGCCGAAGGGACGCATCGAGGACGGCTGCAGGGCCTGGCCCCGACGGGGGGCGGGCCTCGGTCACCGGGATCTCGATCACCCGCTGGGACAACGGCAAGCTGGTCGAGTTCTGGGTCGAGTGGGACAACCTCGGCTTGGCCCGGCAGATCGGCGCTGCCCCCTCCGAAGGCAGCGTCGGCGAGCGCATCGGGAACGCCCTGCAGCAGCTCACCGCCCGGCGGCTCCAGAAACGCAGCACCAGGTGAACCTGCACAGCACCACAGGGGGGACCCCGTCCCGGCTTCTGTTCAAAGCGGCAGGCACCGCACCGCTGAGTTGCGTCTGCAAGCCGGGAGTGTCGTTCTGCGCGAGGCCCCGCCAGGCCGCAGTCCAGCCCTCCCGCACTACGTCGTGAGGGCTGTGGGCGAGGCGTATTACGGCCTCGAGATCCTCGGGCCGCCCGACATCCCCGCCTGACGCCATCGCTGCGGCCGCGAGGGCGGGTCTCGAGAGCGGAGCTTTGCCTCGGTGCCATCCGCTGCTGAGACCGCGCCGCAGTCCTGCACTGTTGCCGTCAGCACGATGCAGCCCGCGCTGCTCCGGACGACTCCCGCTACGCGCGACTACGGGAAGCCAGGCCGGCGCTGGCGGGCAGCATCGGCGCGGGTCGTGCGTGGACGGTGTCGATGATCTCGCTGTTGTCGATGCTCTGCAGGTAGACGGAGGTCACGCCGAAGTTGGCGTGGCCGAGCTGGCCTTGGATGACGTTGAGCGGGACGCCCTCGCGCGCCATCTCGACGGCGGGGGCGTGGCGCACCTGGTGAGGCGCGAAGCGCCGTCGCACGCCGGCGGTGACGGGCTGCCGGAGCGTCTCGCGAACTGCGGGGGTGCCCAGGGCCGGGGCAGCGGTTCGTCCGTTGATGACGCACAGCAGCGCGCCGCTGGGCAGCTGCACGCGGCGTTCCAGCCCGGGCTCGAGCTGCTGTCAGCCCCAGCGGTCCATGCCGCCTCACGGCGCTTGCCGCCCTTGCCCTGCCGCACGAGGACGCCCCCGCGCCCGACGTCGAGGTCGCTCTCGGCGAGCGCCAGTGCCTCGCTGATGCGCAGCCCGGCGCGCCAGAGCAGCACGATCAGCGCGCGGGTCCGCAAGCCGTGGGTTGTGTCCCCTGCGCAGCGCATGACCGCGACGATCTCTTCGATGCGGGGCGGATCGGCGGGATAGCGCAGCCCTTGTTGCGGGGCGGGCGACCGTGGTGGTGGCGGGGCAGCGTGGCGGGCGAGCGGCGGCGCCGGCGGCGTCACCATGACGAGTGAGCTCATCTGCTGAGCGTGCGCTGCGGGACGGGCGCGACAGCACGCTGCTGCTCCTCCGCATGGGAAGGAGCAGTGGGTGTAGCGACCGCCTGTCTGCCTAGGCGCGCTCGGTGAGACGTTCGAGTCCGGCACGGATGCAGCCGGGTCGCTCGAACCACGGAAAGTGGCCGGCACCGGGAACGACTTCCAGCCAGGCCCCGGGGATCGCGCGCACCGTGGCGGCGGCAGCCTCGTCATACGGGACGGGGCTCTCCGCCCCGGCGATGCAGCCGAACGGCAGCGTGATCGTGCTGAGCGCGCGTTCCAGGGCGGGAAGGGCAGCCACCAGCGACGACCAGAGCCCCGCGTATGCCCTGATCGAGATCGCGCGGATGGTGAACGGCATGACGTGGTGGGAGACGCGAAGTACGCGGGCCAGGAGAGGAGGCTGTCCGATCTTCTGTGTGTGAGGCCGAGGCGACTTGTTGATGGTCGTGGTCGGCGTTAGCCGGGGAATCGGTCTTCGAAGTGGATTTTGAGGGCGGCGCGGGGTGCTGTCCAGGTGCGGTTGCGCTGCCACTTGGCGTCGGCCTTCTGGATGGCCAGGTAGATGAGCTTGGTGGCGGCCTGCTCGTCGGGGAAGTGCCCGCGGGTCTTGATCGCCTTGCGGATCTGGCGGTGCAGCCCCTCGATGGTGTTGGTGGTGTAGACCGCGCGGCGCAGCTCGTCCGGGAGGGCGAGGAACGGGATGACGTGCGGCCAGGACGCTCGCCAGGCCTGGACGGTCGCGGGGTAGCGGCCGCCCCACTCGGCGTCGAAGCGCTCGAGCTCGGCGAGGGCGGCGTCGGCGTTCGCGGCGGTGTAAATCGGCCGCAGCGCGGTGGTGACTCTCTTCTTGTCGCGGTAGTTGACGTAGCGCAGCGACGCGCGGATGAGATGGACGATGCAGGTCTGCACCCACGCCTGGGGGAAGGTCGCCTCGATCGCCTCGGGGAAGCCCTTCAGGCCGTCGACGCAGCTGATCAGGACGTCCTCGACGCCGCGGCGGCGCAGGTCGTTGAGGACGGCCAGCCAGAACTTCGCGCCCTCGGTCTCCTGCCACCAGATGCCGAGGACCTCGCGGTCGCCGTCGCAGGTCACCCCGAGCGCCAGGTAGCAGGCGCGGTTCTGAACCGAGCGGTCCTCGCGGACCTTCACCTGCATGGCGTCGAAGTAGACGATCGGGTAGACGCGCTCCAGCGGCCGGGTGCGCCACGCGGCGACGTCGTCGAGCACCGCGTCGGTGATCCGGCTGATCGTGTCGCGGCCGATGTCGGTGCCGTAGAGCTCGCTCAGGTGCCCGGCGATGTCGCGGACGGTCATCCCGCCGGCATAGAGCCCGAGCACCTTGTCGTCCAGGCCGGCCAGCCGCGTCTGGCGCTTGGGCAGAAGCTGCGGCGCAAAGCTACCGTCGCGATCGCGCGGCGTGGTGATCTCGACCGGCCCGACATCGGTCTGGACGGTCTTGCGGCCCCGCCCGTTGCGAACGTTCGGGCCCTGCGGCTGACCGCCCGGCGGATGGCCGAGGTGCTCGGTCAGCTCGGCCTCCAACGCGGCCTCGACAACGCGACCGGCGAGCTGGCTGAGCAGCCCGCCCGGTCCTGAGAGCTCTTCGGGCTTCAGGCCGCGGACGGCCTCATCCAGCGCGCCGTCAGGCAGCAAGCCGGCCAGGCGGTCGACGACCTCCTGCGGCGGCTCGGGGCCCTCGCGCTCGACGCCCTCCTGGGGGCGCCGCCGGTCCTTCATGGTGCTCATGGTGATGGGTGGTCCCTTCTGCGGGCCGCCCGCCGTGACCGCCCGAGCCGCTCGCCCCTTCGGGGCTCCCGTCTCAGGCGGTCACGGCAGCACGACACCGCGGTCGCATCACCACGACCACACACACTTCATCGGACAGACCCCAGGAGAGCCGCAGGCTCTCAAGCGCCTCCTCGGCGCTGGCTTCGCCGCGCATGGCTCGTTGGTCGAGTTCTTCGGCTCGGGCCCGGTCACGCTCGGGCGTTCGCGCCTGCATGCGCGCCTCGAAGGCGGCCGCTCCGCCGTCGCCCACCGCGCCGAGGGGATCGACCGCCAGTCCGCCGTACAACCGCGCTGGGATCG
>JALYMR010000001.1 GCA_030773615.1 Actinomycetota bacterium | reverse complement strand
CATCCGGCGCTGGCGCCGGGCCGGGCAGCGCTCGCCCCGACAGCGAAGCTCGGCGACGGCGCCCACGGGCGCGCGCACGCTGAGCAGCCGGACCAGGGTGGAGTCCCGCCTGACGCTGCCCACGATCCGCACGACGGGGAACGGGGCAAGCAGGGTGGGGCGCGGGGCGGCGGGCGGCCCGGGCGGACGGGTCCCGGGGGTCGCGACGGGGTCGATCCTCCAGACGTAGGCGAGGCCCCGGTCCACCTCGTCCCCGTCGTCGCCGTGCTCCACGACCACGAAACGGTGGAGCCCCGGCGCGAGGGCCTCGTACGAGCGCGGCGACGGGCACGGGTCCTCCGTGGGCCGGTCGTCGAGCCTGCAGCGCAGGGTCCGCCCGGCGTCCGAGGCGAACGCGAACGTCGCCGTCGTCTCCGTCGTCCTCGCCGGGGGGTACGTCGTGAAGATGACCCGCGCGTGCGCTGGCACCACGCCCAGGGCGAGCACCAGGGCGAGCCCGCCGAGCGAGGTGAGGGCGAGGGTGAGGGGACGACGCCGGGGCGTCACCCCGGCAGGGGTACCCGCAAGGCGCGCGCGGCGAGCGCCGGCGCGCCCTTCCGCGAACGCTGTCAGGCCGCCTGCTGGTCGCGCTGTGTGCGCGCCAGCTCGCCGTCGCTCACGCTGGGGACATGGGCGGTCTCGAGGGCGGCGAGGGCGCGATCGCCGCGGGCGGCGGCGACGCAGAGCGACATGACGACGAGGGACGCCCCGACCCAGACCGCGAGCGTCATACCGAGGAAGAGAGCCATGGTCCCCTCATCGGCACGGGGGGCGCCGGCCTGAAGCCGGGCGCCCCCCGTGGACGGACGACGGAGCAGCTCGGGGCCGCGGGCTACATCCCGCGGCGGCTCAGCATGTACGGCACCGTGCGCAGCAGGATCTTCACGTCGTTCCAGAACGACCAGTTCGCGACGTAGAGGTAGTCGATCTTGACCATGTCGTGCAGCGGGATGCGCGACGACCCGAGGATCTGCCAGGGACCGGTCATCCCGGGGGTCAGGTGCAGGCGCCGGCGGTGCCAGCCCTGGACCTTCTGGTCCTCGTCGACCACGAGGGGGCGCGGCCCGACCAGGCTCATCTCGCCGCGCAGGACGTTGAGGAGCTGCGGCAGCTCGTCGAGCGAGGTCTTGCGCAGGAGACCGCCCACCCGCGTGATGCGGGGGTCGTCGGCGATCTTGAACAGGCCGTCCGCCTCGTTGCGGGCGGCGAGCGTCGCCTTCAGCGCGTCGGCGCCGTCGACCATGGTCCGGAACTTGTAGATGCGGAAGCGCTCGCCGTTGCGCCCGACGCGGACCTGCCGGAAGAACACGGGCCCGGGCGACTCGCGACGGATGGCGAGCGCGATCACGGCCATGATCGGTCCGACGGCGAGCAGCCCGATCGTCGCGCCGACGACGTCGATGATCCGCTTGAGCAGCTGCGACGACCGGGAGAGGCCGAAGCGACGCACGCCGAGGACGGTGACCCCGTTGAGGTCGTCGAACTCCACCGACGACCCCACCACCTCGAAGACGCGGGGCAGCAGGCTGACCTTCACCCCCAGGCTCTTCACGAGCCGGATGACGTCGAGCATCGAGTCCGTGTCCGTGATGCGCGGGGCGAGGATGACCCGGTGCACGTCGTGGCGCTGGATCGCGTCGGCGACCTCGTGCATCGTCTGCGTCTGGTCCGCCGACCCCTCGAGCGGCACGTGGCCGACGAGCTCGCCCTTCAGGCCGTGGCCCTCGGCGAGCTTGCGGGCGATGGCCTCCTCGGCGTCGCGCTCGCCCACCACGAGGCAGCGCTCGGCCGGGGCGGAGCGGCGAGCGGCACCGCGAGCGGCCGTCCGGCCCAGCAGCAGGGAGGCGAAGAAGGAGATCCAGAGCCCGAGCACCTGGTCGCGGCCCAGGCCGGCGCCCTGGACGAGCGCCGGGCCGAGGAGCACGGCCACGAGCGTGTAGAGGGTCGCGAGCTGGAAGAGCGCGGGCGCTTCGTCGAGGGTCGACTTGCGCAGCACGAGCTCGTCGCGGTCGTACAGGCCCATGACCTTGCTCGCGACGATCACGAGCGGGACGGCGAGCAGCATGGCCGGGCGCAGGGCGTCGTCGCCGACCACCGCGACCGCGAGCAGCAGGGCGGCGAACGCGGCGCCGGCGTCCCCGAGGGCGAGGAGGTGCCGGAACCGGCGATCGCGGGTGCCGACGACGAGCCGGCTGGGCGCGTCCGAGATCGTCGCGGCGTCGCGCTGGCGGCTCGTGGGCCCGCGGACCGTCCGCCGCGACAACCCCCGGCGAACCTCGTGGCCCGGCGCGCCGGTCCGGCGCTCGGACCCCGTGCCCCCGTTGGGCAGGACGCTCAGACGTCCGTGCCCGTCGCTCAGTCCCTCGCCGACTTCCCTGTCCCTCTGGTGATGCGCGTCCATGCTGCCCCGTTCTGTCCCTGCCGGCCCGACCGCCGGGTCGATTGCTGAACTATCCGTGTCCGTTGGGGAGAGCAGACTACGTCCGCTGCCCCCGCACGTCCTTCCGACATGCGTCCACGTCCTTGCGGCTGGCCTCAACCGTCCGCCCTAACCCAGACGCGGGCGCCCCCGGGAAGTTGCGGACATTCGTCGTCGGCTCGCCCTGTCCAACGTACCCCGTCTGTTCCTCGTCCATCGCGCTCAGGCCGCCTGGCGCACAGCCTGGCCTCGCGCAGGCATGCCTCATCCTGCGCGATGCTCGTGCCGATGCTGAGACCGACCCCGTGACCGCCGACACCCTCGAACGCCCCGCCGCGCGCGCCGCGGAGATCGCCCTCGCGCCGCCCCGCCGCCGTCTCGCCCTCGCCCGGCTCGTGGCCCCGGCCGCGCTGGCCGGCGTGACGGCCTGGCTCGCGTTCGAGGCCGGCGGCTTCTTCCCCGGGACGGTCGGGCTCGTCGCCGTCGCCCTGGGGATCGGTCTCGTGCTCTGGGCCACCCTCGCGCCCCGGCCGCTTGCCGGCGCGAGCGTCGGCCTCGCGCTGCTTGCCGCCGGCCTCACCGGCCTCGCGGCGTGGACGCTCGTGTCCGCCTCGTGGTCGGGCGCGCCGGGTCGCGCCGTCCTCGAGTTCGACCGTGTGCTCCTCTACCTGCTCGCCGCCCTCACCTTCGGGCTCGCCACCCCTGCGCTGGGCGGCCCGCGTCGGCTGCTGTGGGGGCTCGCGACGGCCGCCACCGGCGTGTGCACGTGCGCGCTCGTGACCCGGCTCCTCCCCGAGCTCTGGCGCGTCGACCCGGGCCGGCAGCCCGAGCGCCTCTCCTTCCCGGTCACGTACTGGAACACGCTCGGGGTGCTCGCCGCCCTCGGGGCGATCGCGTGCGTGCACCTCGCCGCCTCCGTGCGCGAGCCCCGGCTCGCCCGCGTGCTCGGCGCCGCGGCCCTGCCCGTCCTCGGCACCGCGCTCCTGCTGACCTTCTCGCGCGGGGCCATCGTCGCGCTGGCCCTCGGCCTCCCCGCCTACCTGCTCCTCGCCCGACCCCGCGGCGTGGTCGCGGCCGCGCTCGCGGCGGGGCCGGCGACCGCCTTCGCCCTCGTCGCCGGCTACGGAGCCGAAGCGCTCGACACCCCGGCCAGCCCGGCCGCCCTCGCGCAGGGCCGCGAGCTCGCGGTGACCGTCGGCGCCTGCGTCGTCGTCGCGGCTGCGCTGCGGGTCGCGGCGCTGCCCCTCGACG